>JANPIT010000890.1:0-6300 GCA_031425115.1 Opitutaceae bacterium
GAGTGTGCTCGCGGGTGGAGAGCTGGAGGGAAAAAACCTGCGCGAGCATGCTACAGACGCTGCGGACCTCAAACGGAACGGTGCGCGGTTCCTGGCTATGACAAGAGATCAACCCCCACAGCTCGTTGAGGCGGCTGATCGACACCGACATGGAGGAGCGAGTCCCCATGTTGCGCATGTAAGCGCGGTGGACCGGGGACACACTCCGCAAAACGGAAAAACTCAGATCGAGTGGCGGGCTCGTTCCCGGACCGCGAGCCGTGTGCAGCGGCACGGGTGTGTAGTCGCAATCAGGAATCAGCCGGACGGGATTCAACCGGTAAAGTTCTCTGGCTTGCCGTGGGATATCGGAAGCCGGGAAGCGCAAATCGAGATAAGAGGGCAGCGCCGAGTTTCTGCTCTCGGCCAAAACCGTCCCATTCCAATTGGGATCGAAACCGTATAACAGCACGCGGTCGAATCCGGTCACCCGCCGCACCTCTTCGACCATCACGTTGAGCAGCTCGGGAATATCTCGAGCGCTCTCCATCCTGGCCACCAAAACTCCCACTTCGTAAGCGAGGTCTCGGGAGGAAGCGGAAGGGAGCCCGCCCGTCCACTCGCCTTCGATAATGACATGGCCGGCGTGGCGATGGACGATGATATCGCAATCGCGGGCCACGCCGTCACTCCCGGGTAGCGACCAGCGCCGGAAATAGATCGCGCGATTCACAGCCGCGCGGTCGTGCCAAGCGGCGTCAAAAACCTCATCCCATTGGCTCCCGAGCGTCTCGCCGAGTGTGGCGCCCAGCAGATTGTCGCGGCCCAGACCGAGAAAGAAATCGACGTTCCCGCTCACGTGCTGCACGACGCGGCTGTCTTGGGCGATACCGAGAAGAAACCCGTGCGGCTGAATGCTGCCGGGCAGATGGATCGGCTCGTGATCGCAATTCGCCAAGTCCAGGCCACCGTGAGCCGAAGCGGAACTCATGAGCGGCGGCCGGGCACCGCAAACCAGGCGTGGAGCTTCGAGAACGTGGACTGGGCGGAGTGCACTACGACATCGTGGTGCTCCCGCGCCACGCGTTCCATCAATCCGAGTTTAAACGCCTTCCACATTCGCATGACGTCGGGACCATAGCTGCGAAAGTAGCGGCACGACACGTTGCTGTCCAATGTCTTTGCCAGATGCGCGGCGATCATCTGACCGCCGAGCGTGGAACCTTCGAGCACATACAAAATCCCGACGCACTGGGCTTCGTGGGAGGCGCCGGGTAGATCCGCACACTCGGGGATCTGCGTCACCTGCGCAGGCGTGGCGCCGAGCGCCATCAAATCCTCCGTCAGATGGGCGGCCTTCAAGCGGCCCGCCAACCAGGGTGACTCGGCGCCCAGGGTCTCCACCAGGCGTCGCTCCAGGGGGAAAATGAAGCCGTGATACGTTTCCAATTGGGCGCGGTAGGCCGTGAGCGTGCCAGGTAAACGGATACGGGCTTCCGTCTCGTCGTGGTGCGCCCGCGTCTCCGCGCGCAACCGTTCCGGCAGGGTGAGCATGATCAACATGACGCGGCCGGCGCTGGCTGCTGATGGCGGGCAACGTAGACCGTGCTGGCGGATTCACGGTCCTGCAGCGGATTTGGAAATGTGACGATCTCGGCGCGGGCGGTCGCAAACACGGATTGGAGTAATTTCAGGAATTCCACCTCGGGCGGGTCGTCGGACCACAGCGCAAAGACCCCACCCGGGTGGAGATGGGTGGCCAGCGCGCTCAAGCCAGCGGTCGAGTAAAAGGCGGCGTTCCTGGCGTGCAGCACGCGCGTCGGCGAGTGATCGATATCGAGGAGCACGGCATGATATTTTCGGCCGGGCGCAAAGCCGGTGTCGGATTGGGCCAGTGCAAAAAAATCGCCGTGGAGGAAGGTGCAACGCGGATCGGCCGTGAGTTGCGCGCCCAGCGGCACGAGTCCCCTTTGGTGCCAGCCGATCACCGGCTCGAGATACTCGACGACGACCAAGGATCGGACGTTGGCATGGGCCAGCGCCGCCAGGGCCGTGTAGCCGAGCCCAAGTCCACCGACGACCACGTCGCACGCCGCCCCGGAAAGTTCGCGCAGCCCCAGATCCGCCACCGCGTCTTCCACCGCGTGGAACATGCTGCTCATGAGGAACTCTTCGCCGAGCATGACCTCGTGGACTTCCAGGTCGCCGAGCATGGCGATGCGCTTCCGCCTCAAGCTGAGGTCACCCAGCGGGGTTTTCTGATAATCCAGTTCTTCGAAGAATTTAAGCATGGGGCGAGGACGACATCGCGCCGAGAATGATGTAGGCAGCCCGAAGCTGCAACCGTGGGCTTGCTGGCTGACGGTCGGACGCTTGGTGGCGCGCGTGGGGGTCTTTGTTTCTGCGGTTGTTTCCCTTCCCGTGCCGGTCTTTCGTCGACCTCATGCGCCACTCTGTTCGCCCGCCCGCGTCGCGCGTGGCGCCCCGTGCCCGGCTGGGGTCGGGCTCGCCGGCAGTCGAGGCGCTGCTGCTCAAGCTCCACGCGTCGGCCGACATTCCGCAGTTCTGGGCCGCGTTGCAGGCCTTGCTCAAGGAGACGACGCCGCACGATGCGCTCATCGTGTATCTGAACTTCTTGGACTTCGCGACGTCCTGGCAGGCGGCGCAGATCCTGGCGACGCCGAACGCGCAGCGACCGACGACGTGGTTCAATGACCGTCGGCAGGTCGACATGACGCCGCAGTTCGTGCTCTCACAGCCGCGGAAGATAAAACTCTACCGACTCTCCGACGTGGTGCCGGATTTCGGCGAGCTGCAGCAGACGGCGTTCTTCAAAGAGTTTCTTGCGCCCAACGGCTGGCATCATCTCGCGGTCGCGCTCTACTGGCGCGGCGCGCAGGTCGGCTCGCAGATCGCGATCCGGCGCACGCGCGAGCAAGGTGACTTCACGGCGGCCGAGGTGGTGTTTCTGGAAGAGCTGCATCCGCACATTGAGACGGTGATCAACCGGCTGCTCGCGCTCGAGGAGGAGCGCGCGCGGCGGCGGTGCCTCGAGGAGTTTAATGATCACCTGCCGTTCGCCTTGATGTTTCTGAACTGGGAGCTGACGCCGCTTTATGTGAATCGCGCAGGCTACGAACAGAGCGCGGGGTGGAATTTCGGCCCGGAGAAGGCGCGCGCTTACCAGCCGCGTGCCGCGTTTTTTCCGCCGCCGGAAATTTTTCGAGCGTGTGCTCAATTGAAAGCGGAGTGGCTCGCACGGCAGGCGAAGGGCGAAACGAATCTGCGACCGAGTGAGGCGCTGCACGTGAAGCATCCGAAGCAGGCGGGGCTGGCGGCTTCGATTCGGCTGCACATCGAGGCGCACGCGCGCACGGCGTTTCCAGGCTTTATCGTTTATCTCGAAAACCAGACGGCCGCGCCTTCGCCCGACAAGCTGGCGGGCAATTCGCTGCTGGCAGGCTTGACGGCGGCCGAGCGCGAAATCGCGTGCGGCGTGTGTGAAGGCCTCGGCAACGAGGAGATCGCCGGCCGCTTGCGCAAAAGCGTGAAGACCGTGAAGGGCCAGCTCACGTCGATCTACCGCAAGCTCGGCGTGACAGGGCGGGGGCAGTTGTTGGTGAAGTTGCGGTGACGGATTAGAATGGAGACGCGGCGCCCTCGCCGCGTTCTAACGGCTTGCGCTTGGAAAGCGCCGCTCCGCCTTAGCGAGGGAGACGCGTCGTCCGCCCCTGTAGATGTGGTTCCGTGGCGAATTCCTGGCCCTGCTCTCCACGTCATGCACAGGCTCGATTTCGCTATTCCCGCAACGTTTACAACCGACGCTGGCTCGCGCGCATGATGACGACATCCAGATCGACCAATTCAACGCCAGGGGCCGCGCCGAAAAAGTTGTCTCCCAACATTGGTGGCGCTGCCGGTTTCGTGAGAAGCCGGCGCGGAGGTGCACTTAGCGAAAGCGCCGATAGCGCTGCCCCAGTCGCTCGAACGCGACCCGATCATCGCCGACGACGTCGGCGTCGAGCAGCTCTGCTGTTGCGACCAACCACGCATCGTTCTCACCCATCCGTCGGGCCGATCGGGACTGCAACAGCGCACACCGCTGCGCGTGGGCCGAGTGCAATCCTTGAATCGAGAATACTTGAAGTGATGCGAGCGTCGCGTCGCGGTCGGCGGCTCCCTCCAATATTTCTTCCACGGTCACCACCGAGACCACGAGCTTTCGTCCTCGCAGCACCGGCAAGAATCGGCGCGCCGGGCCGGGCATCTTCGCCGCGGTTTCCCGTTCGAGCGCGATCAGGAACGATGAATCAAGCAACACGGGCGGGCTCACGAAGTGCGCTGCTTGAGACCCAGCCCTTTGCCTTCACTCGCTTCGACCCAGGCGATCAAATCGTCGCCGGTTTCAATCTTCTCCCGGCGGTCGATCATTTCCCGGATCAAGTCGGACTTCGACACCTTGCGGCGTCGTGCCCAACGGGAAAGACGAACCGCGCGCTCCTTGTCCAGTTTCACGGTAATGGTCGGCATCGTAATACGGCAGTATTACTTTGCGGTCTCCGCTGTCAAGGTCCCGGGCGCAGCGGCTTCCGCGGCGAGGGCGCCGCGGCTCCAGCTGAATCAATTGCGACCTAGGTCGCATGGCGGGTCGGAGTGGATCATGCTAGGGTCTGGCCGTGCGCATACCCCTTTGCCTCGCCACCTTCCTGTTTGTCGCTGGCCTGGCGTCCGCCGCGCCACGCCCCGAGGAAGAGCGGCTTGTTTTCGAGGTGACGGATGCGGGGGTGGTCGATCCGGTGAAATCAGGGCGCTGGAATCTGGCGGGCAAGACGCTCGAGATCCGCTTCACCGGGCGCATCGCTCCGCATGAAAACTCCGTGTGGGAGTTGTTCGGCTCGGGCGTCGAGTCGGTCGCGGGGCGTTTCGCGAAGGTGGTGTTGCCCGAGGGCGAGGGCTGGCGCTACGACCTGAATTACGATGAGAAAGCGCGCACCGTGGTGATGCGCAATCTGCGGCCGAACCGCGCGCCGGCGTTTCCTGGCGCGGAGGGTTTTGGGAAATACACGATTGGCGGGCGCGGCGGAAAGGTGATCGAGGTCACCAATCTCAACGACAGCGGCCCCGGCAGTTTCCGCGCGGCGGTGATGGCAAAGGGTCCGCGCACCGTGGTGTTTCGCGTGTCGGGCACCATCCCGCTCGAATCCGAAATCAAGATACGCGAGCCGTATCTCACCATCGCGGGGCAGACGGCGCCCGGAGACGGCATCTGTATCAAGAATTATCAGTTCAACTTCGACACCCAGCACCTGATCATCCGCTACCTGCGCTTTCGTCCGGGCGACGAGAAGGGCAAGGAGCAGGATGGGTTCGGCGGCGGCGGCGATCACATCGTGGTCGATCATTGCTCGGCGAGTTGGGGTATGGACGAGACGTTTTCGATCAACAAGGCCTCGAACCTCACCGTGCAGTGGTGCATGGTCACGGAGAGCCTCTACAAATCGCTGCACAAGAAAGGTAATCACGGCTACGGCGGCCTGTGGGGCGGGCCCGGCGGGACGTTTCATCACAACATCCTCGCGCATCACTCGAGTCGGAATCCGCGCGCGTCCGGCAACAAGGACTCGGGCCTCCTCGATTACCGCAATAACGTCGTCTACAACTGGGGCTTCAACAGCGCCTACGGGGGCGAGATGTGGCCGCGCAATTGGATCAATAACTACTACAAGGCGGGCCCCGCGACCGACGAGAAAGTGCGATACCGGATCTTCCTCCAGAAAGATCCCCGCGGAAAAATGTTCGCCGCGGGAAACTACGTGCACGGCTCTCCCGCCATCACGGCCGACAACTGGAAGGGCGGCATCGACTTTGCGCCGGATGGCGAGGCAACGGAAGCGACGCTGCGGATGCGTGAGCCCTACGTGGTCGCTCCGGTCGCGACGCAGACGGCGCTTGGCGCCTACGAATCCGTGTTGGCGCAGGCGGGTGCCTCACGCTTGCGCGACGCGGTGGATCGGCGCATCGTGGAAGAGATTCGCACGGGCACCGCGAGGTTTGGCGCGAGCTACAAGGGCGGCGGAAAAGGCCTGATCGATTCGCAGACCGACGTGGGCGGATGGCCTGAACTTCGGTCATTGCCCGCGCCGCCCGACTCTGACCACGATGGCATGCCCGACGATTGGGAACGTCGCCACGGGCTTAACCCCAACGATCCCACCGACGGCGCGCGCATCGCCCCCGCGGGCGACGGCACTACTCACCTCGAAGTTTATCTTAACTCACTCGTCCCTGAAACCCCTGGAGCCGCGGCGCCCTCGCCGCGGT
>JANPIT010000891.1:0-5653 GCA_031425115.1 Opitutaceae bacterium
GAACGGTTACAACGTGCTCAACAACCGGGAAATTCAGGTGCTCCGCTACTCGGCGGATGGGAGCCGGCTCTGGCGCGTGACCCCGCGCGCGCCGGTGAGCTACCGGTTATCTTTCTCGGTGGATCTGTAAGGACAAAAACCTGCCACCCCGCCTTCCGGCTACAGCAGCGATAGGCCGAGCCGGGACAGGACGGCCGCTGGATCCTCGAAGCCCGCGTCCGCCGGCAAATCGGGTTGCTGGCGGGCCGCGACGGCCAGGACATCGCACGCCTCGTTTTCGGGATGGCCGGCGTGACCGCGAATCCATTCGAAGGATACGCGGTGGCAGGCGAGCAAGGCGCGCAGCTCGATCCACAGGTCGCTGTTCTCGCGGAAGCCTCCCTGCTTTTTGAATTGCCTGACGGCCCAGCCGTCGAGCCAGCCCGCATTCACCGACCGCACCACGTATTGGGAATCCGATACGACCGTCACCGCGCAGTTCGGCTGCTTGAGCGCCTTCAAACCCTCGATGACCGCGCGCAGTTCCATCCGGTTGTTCGTCGTGTGGCGGTAACCGCCCGAGAGGGTTTTTTCATGCGTGCCGGCGCGCAAGAAAGCCGCCCAGCCGCCGCGGCCCGGGTTGTTCTCGCAGGCGCCGTCGGCGAAGAGGAAGACTGGTTTGGAAGCCACCACCCGACTGCAGTGGATCGCGGGAAATTCAGCAATTCTAGTTGGTCGCGCTCGGGCAAGATCCGGGAACACGTTACTGCGACGGCAGCGGAGGTGGCCGCGAGGAGCGAAGTCGAGCGCCAAACGTTTTATCCGCCGCGCGCGCGATTCGCTTTTGCCGCGGATGAGCTTTTTGTGGCGGCATCATGCGTGCCGTTCAGATCGAGGTGTGGAGCGATTACGTCTGTCCGTTTTGCTATCTGGCGGAGCCGGCGCTGGCGCAGCTCGCGGCGGGCGGGGATGGCGAAATCGAGCTCCGGTGGCGCGCGTTCGAGCTGCGGCCTGAGCCCGTCCCCACCTTGGATCCGAAGGGCGATTATCTGCGCGAAATTTGGGCGCAGTCGGTTTACCCCATGGCGCAGCAGCGCGGCATGAAATTGACGTTGCCGCCCGTGCAACCGCGCAGCCGGCTCGCGCATGAGGCCGCGGCGCACGCTGCCGCGCAGGGAAAACGGCTTGAGATGCCCCACGCGATTTTTCGGGCGTTCTTCGAACAGGGGATCGACATCGGGCGCGTCGAGGAGCTGACGAAGCTCGCCGCCCAGATTGGACTGGATCCAAAGGAAATGGCGACGGCGCTCGAGTCGGGGCGTTACCGTGCGCAGGTCATCGAGGACGAAGCGCTGGCGGAATCATTCGGGTTGAGCGGCGTGCCCGCAATCGTGATACGCGCGGCGGACGCGCCGTGGGAGCAGGCGGTGCTCGTCAGCGGGGCGCAGCCTTGCGAGGTGCTCCGCGAGGCGGTCGCGCAGGTGAGAGCGGCCGGCGCGTCGGCTGCGGCGTCGGAGGTTTGAATAACGCAAGACTTCCTCGCGCCTCGAATTCTAGCTCGTCTGTCGGGCACCGATCGGGTGAAACGATCTCACCCATGCGTAATCTGCTCATCTTTTTCGCGCTCCTCGGTCTCGCATCGGTCGGGCTGGCGCAGAACCCGCCGGAAAAGCCGAAGCCAGATAGCCGATTCGGCAACTGGCTCTTCAAAGCGCCGGAGTCAAAGACGTGGCAACGTGCCGAGCAGGACGGCGCGCTCACGTTTTCCGTGCCTCGGCCGCCCGGTGATTTTTGCGTGATCACACTCTTCCCCGGCGGCGCGGCCGGCGCGGATTTCGCCGCGCAATTCGAGGCCGCGGTCGCCGCTGACCAGAAGGCAAAGGGCACCGTCACGATCGAAGCCGACAGCGGTGCGAAGCCGAGCAAGTCGCAGGACGGTTTCGATGTGCTCACTCGCAATCTGCGCGCGGAGACCGCGGCGCTGCATACTTTCCACATCTATTTTGCGGGCCGCAGCGGAGATCGATTCGAACTCGTGGCGTTTCAAACGTCGAGCGAGCGGTCGTGGCAGCAATTTGGCCCGCAAGCCGCGCAGTTTGTGCAGAGTTTGCGCCTCGCGAATGCCCTGCCACCCGGCGAGGCGGACAGATTATTAGGCACCACCAAGCCCGCCGTGGCCAAGGCGCCCCCGCCGTCCCTGCCGGGTTTCGACGACGCGCCTGCTTCCGCTGCGGCGCCCGCGCCCGCGGCGGCCGCTCCGGCGGCGCGTGCGGTAGCACCGGTGGCGGTGGCCGCGATCGCCCCTGCGGCCGATCCCACGCCGCTCGCGCCGTCGAAGGTGCCATTGGTGCCGCTCGACAAATCTCCGCTCGTGGTGAACGGCGCGGTGGGTCAGAAAAACGGCAAGCCCGTCGACGGCCTCAAGCTTTCCCAACACGACAAGGAGATCGGCAGTCCCTCGATCGTCGTCGCGCCCGACGGCGTCATCCATGTCGCGTTCGTCGAGCAACACCGCACGACCTACGCAACGGCGACGTATCATCGTTCCAGTGCGGACAACGGTAAGACCTGGACCGAGGCAAAAAATCTCTCGGAGGATTTGCCGGGTTTCGCCGCCGGGCGCTGTATCGCCGTTGCGGATGCGCGCGGCCGCGTCTACATCGTGTGGCGCTCCGCGTTGCGCGCGGGCTCGTCGGCGAGCATCGACCCGTGGGGTGGCACCGCCCACAGCAATATTATTTATCGCGTGCTCGAAGGCGGAAAGTGGAGCCGCATCAGGCATGTGCACCCGCCCGGCTCGCCTGAAACCCAGAACGACGGGGCGCTTTCCTTCTTCGCCACGACCGATGCGGCGGGACGCGTCCAGGTCCTTTGGAATACCTCGCCCAACAAGTGGCACCCAGAACTGACAGTCTTGAGCGGAACGTATCGCCAGACCGTTGCCGGCGTGGGCAACGGTCTCGTGTTTCAGGCGACGCTCGATGGCGCCACGGCCAGCGAACCCCGCGAAGTGTTTCTGCCCGAGATTGCCGGCAAGAGTTACGACACGCGCTGCGATGGCCTCGACACGATCAACGGTTACGTGGATTCGGCCGGAGCCCCGCATTTCGTCGCGCTGATCACGCGGAGCTACGATTATTCCCTGCGCGGCAAATCGCGCTACCAGTTGATCGAGGGGGGCAAGGCTGGCCCGTTTGTCGATCTGCCCGAGCTTTCGTTTCACGGCTGGCGCGATATCCCGACCTTGTTGGTGGATGCCGCGGGCCGGCGCCACCTCGTCACGCTCTATCCCGCGGGCGAGCGCCCGAGTGTGCGCGACTATCTGATCGGTTCCGAGGACGAGCCCGTCGTGATTCGCGCAGCTGCCGCCGTCAAAGGCTCCGTGGATGGCTTTCAGGCGTATCAAGGTCCGGGCGGCCGGATGCTCGCCATCATGCAGATGAACGACACCGGCGAGCGCGGCAACGGCGACACGTTTATTTCGATGAGCACGGGCGAGGGGTGGAGTGCTCCGGTGAACGTGACCAACAACGCGGGCCGCAAGAAGTTCGCGAGCACGCAGACGAGTGCGGCGTCCAACATCGCGGTCAGCACGAGCTACTATCCGGGTCCGGCGGCGGCCACCTTCGATCGCGAGGGCCGCGTGTTGCTGCTCATGATCAATAACGAATACGGTCTCTTCGGCAGCAGCGCCTTCGGCGTCTCACTCGTAGGCGGCAGCAGCAGCACGCCTACGTTGCAGTTCCTGCGGTTTTGATGGGTTGGATTCGGGATCTTCCGGTATCTGGAGTCCGAATACCCCACGTTTCGATCGCGATCGCGCCTCGGGTGGTCAGACGGTTTCGACGTTGGTCGAGTGCAGCGCATTGTGACGCTCGATCGCGAGGCGTCGGGCGCTGCGTTCGTCGTAGTGGCCATCGTTCCAGCCATGAAACGCAGGGGCCCCGGGCCGAAACGGATTTTCCGGGAGGTCCACGTGGTCTTTCGCCGCGTGCCGCCCTTGGGCATAACCGGAGTCATACGACGTTCCAACGGAGAGGTGCGCGGTGTTCATAACGAGTGGGACGATCTCGAGCGCAGAATATTCGATGGCGCGACGCGGGAAGTTTGCTCCAATCGCAGCGTGCGAATCGAGGACTACCGCCACGTCATTTGGGATTGGAACGGCACGCTGCTGGACGACCTCGACCTCTGCGTCGAGGTGATGAATGGCATACTCGCGCGGCGCGGGCTACCCGCGGTGGATCGCGGGCGCTATCACGCTGCGTTCGACTTTCCCGTGCGCGATTACTACGGCCGGCTCGGGCTGCCGGTCGACGATGAGAATTTCCACGCGTTGAGCGTGGAGTTCATTGGCGCCTACGAGGCCCGCCGGTTGGAGCCGTTGTTGCAGCCAGGAGCGGCGGAGATGCTGGCGGCGATTGCGCGGCGCGGGCGCACGCAGTCGATCCTCTCGGCGTATCATCACGAGTCCCTGCGCGTGGTGGTGCGGCATCACGGCGTCAGCGGGCACTTCACCGAGCTGCACGGCCTGGATAACATTTACGCGCAGAGCAAAGTCGCGCTCGGTCGCGCGTTCTTGGCCACGTTGCGCGTTCCGCCGCGCGCGGTGCTCTTGATCGGCGACACGCTGCACGACCTGGCCGTTGCGCAAGAACTGGGGACCGCATGCGCGCTTGTCGCCCACGGCCATCATCCCGCTGAGCGACTCCGGCAGGCGACGGAGCACGTGTTTCCCGGGCTGCACGCACTCGCGGCGGCATTGGGAATAGAAGTTACCAGCTTCATGGCCGAAGGCGGAATCAGCCGGACATGATCTGATGGGCGCGCCTGGCGGTTGCGCAGAGAAGTCCGCCGCGCAGGATGGGGCGATGGCCGAACTTCGTCGCGTGCTCGTGGTAAATGCCGGCCTCAACGGCGCGCGGGGAAATACCGCGGTGCTTCTCGCGCGGGTGGCCGCGCATCTTTCACCTCGCGTCTCCGTCGTGACGGTCACGCTGGCCGAGGGAGGCGGCTACGCGGCCGTGCGACGCGAACTGCAACAAGCAGATGCGTTTGTCGTGGGCACCGGCACGCATTGGGATTCGTGGAGTCACCTGCTGCAGCAGATGCTCGAAGAGGCTACGGTGGACGAGGGGACGGCACTCTGGCTGGGGAAACCCGCCGCTGTCGTCGTGACGATGCACTCCGTCGGGGGGAAGGGCGTCCTGTCGCGGCTGCAGGGCGTGTTGAATACCTTTGGGTGCGCGATCCCGCCGATGTCGGGGTTGGTTTACTCGCTGGCAAATCAAGCAGCGATCGAGGCATCCGCGCCGGGCACCGACGATCTGTGGTGTCTCGAGGATGTGGCTGTCGTCTGCGACAATCTGCTTACGGCGCTCGGGCTCCACGCTGCGTATCGGGCGTGGCCGACAGACCGTGCGCGTTTCGCTGAGCGGTGGATCCGAGCGTAGGCGAGTCGAGAGGCGCATGCGATAGCCGGCGGGACCGAAGCACTTTACTCAGGCTTAACAATAAAGCCGGCTCCGTAAGCCGATCCCTAACAATCGCGGCGTCATACTCAGTGTTCAGCGCAGTATCCGTTTACTCTGCTCTTCCTCTGGAGAGCGGCGGATGTCGGCGCCGAATGTTTCCTATGACCACCCAATTCCGCCTCCTCCTCGCCAGCCTCTCG
>JANPIT010000892.1:0-3723 GCA_031425115.1 Opitutaceae bacterium
GTTGAGCATCGGCTCTTCGCCGGCTTGCTGCGTCACCACCCGGCGCGCGACTTCCATCACGGTGATCAATTGCAGCGCTTTCACCCGGCCAATCCCTTTCAGTTTCCGAAAGTCTTGATCGCGCCACGCGATCAACCCGGCTAGTGAGCCGGCTTCGGCGATCAACCGACTCGACAGCGTCAACACATCGAGACCGCGCGTCCCGCTGCGCAAAAGCATCGCGAGCAGTTCCGTGTCGCTGAGCGCCGACGGCCCAAAACGCTCCAGTCGCTCCTGCGGCCGCTCGCCGACGGCCGTCTCGCGCAGCCGGTTCGGCAACGGGTATTCGGCATCGGCTTCGACGGACACGGGGAATCCTTTGGACAGAATTCCCGCGCGTGCCAAGTTTTCCGCACCATCGCATGAATCCGTTGCGCGTGATTGTTTGGGGCGAAAACGTCCACGAAGCCACCGACGCCGCGGTCGCGGCGATCTATCCGCACGGCATGCATCGCGCGATCGCGGACGGCGTGCAGGCGCTGTTGCCGGACGCGCGCGTGGAGACGGCGACGTTTCAAGCACCGGAACACGGGTTGTCGGAAGCGCGGCTCGCCGATACAGATGTGCTCACCTGGTGGGGACATCGGCGCCACGCGGAAGTGAGCGACGAAGTCGTGGATCGGATCGAGCGCCGCGTCCGCGCAGGCATGGGGCTGATCGTGCTGCACTCCGGCCACTACTCGAAAATCTTCCAACGACTGATGGGCACGCCCTGCTCCTTGATTTGGCGCGTCGCGGGGGAGCGAGAGCGGCTTTGGGTGTGCGATCCTGCGCATCCCATCGCGCGCGGGATCGATCGGTATTTCGACCTCCCGCACGAGGAAATGTATGGCGAACCGTTCGCGGTGCCGGCCCCGGAGGAGCAAGTCTTCATCTCGTGGTTCGAGGGCGGAGAAGTGTTTCGCAGCGGTTGTTGCTGGCGACGCGACCGCGGGCGGATCTTTTATTTCCGTCCGGGCCACGAAATTTACCCGACCTATTTCGATGCCAACGTGCGCCGCGTGATCGCGAATGCGGTAGAGTGGTCCGCGGGAAGGGCCTGATCATACCGGAGAGATCTGCCTAGGTCGTGTGGGTGTTCTCGCAGGCCCAACTCGAAGGACACTCCCTATTCCCGTGCGAGCCCGAACAGATTAGGATCTGCGCTGTGTTCCAGCACTGGCTAGGTCGGCGTCTCGTCCGACCCATCGTTTTCGTGTGGGCGTTTGCGGTAAGCGAGGTGGGCGCGTCCGCACAGCCTGCGGCCCAGATGTCCCCCCGACCGGAACGGGTGGCGCCGCGGGAGGCGTGGCGGCTGGCTGAAGCGATAGCGGCGGAAAAGGACGCTTGCGAAGTAATGATCGGCTCCGGCGGCTCGATGCTCCCGTTGTATCCGGATCGCACGGTCCTCGTGGTCGAGCGGGTGCCGCTCGCCAAACTCCAGCGCGGTATGACCGTGGTGTTTATCGGCGACCGCGGCCGACCCGTGGCGCACACTTTGATTGAAAAGACGCCGAGCGGCTGGGTCGCGCAGGGGCTGGCCAACGACGAGCGCGATCGCACGCTCGTGCGAGAGCGAAATTACCTCGGCACGGTGGTGCGTGCGTTCGCTCCGGTTGTGGGCGGAGTTGGCGGAACTGACTAACGAGACGAACGGCGCGCGTTGCGCCGGTCGCGAGGCGGCCTGACGGCGAGTTGCCTCGCCTCAGTAGTGCTTCACGTAGCCATTACGGCGCAGGCGCTCGAGCCAACGCTCCTGAGTGCCGCGCTGCATCTGCTGGATGAGCATGCGCTCAATCTGTTCGCGCACTTCGTCGATCGGCTGGATGCCAGCGATCTTGCGATCTTCCGCGTAAAGGATGAACGCGCCTTCCGGCAGCATGATCGGCTTCGACACTTCGCCTTTCTTGAGTTCGAAGGCGACGTCGCTGAATTCTTTGCGGAAGTCCGAACGCTTCTGCCAGCCCCAGTCGCCACCTTTGGCGCGGCGCATGTCCTTCGAATACTCCTTGGCGAGGTCTTCGAATTTCTCGCCGGCCTTGAAACGCGCGAGCACTTGATTGCCCTGCTGCGTCAGCGTCTCGTCGGTCTCGGTGTCGGTGCGTGTGAGCTGAATCAGGCGCAGGTGCACCGCGTCTTCCTGATAAAACCGGTCTTTGTTTTCCGTGTAGAACGTCTCGATCCGCACCGGGCTCACCACGCTGGAGGATTTCCGCTGCTGACCCTGCATGTAGGAGAAGATGATGTTCTCTTCCACTTCCTTGCGGTAATCGCGAACCGTCTGCCCCTTGGCGCGGAGGTAGGCGAGGAACTTGGAGCGGTCGCCTTCGAAGCGTTCGGCGAGTTCGTTGGCGATCTCCTGCTCGACGTAAGCGATCGGAATCTGCCGCTTTTCGTCCTTCCGGAATTCCTTCACGATGAGGACGCGGTCAACCAAGTCCTGGATCGCGCTGTCCTGCAGCTGTTCGAGCCGCTCCTGAAATTCCTTCTCCGACTTCGCTTCCTGCCGCAGTTGGGGCAGCAAGGGCCCGATATACTGCATGATGTCAGCGACCGTGATAATCTTCTCCTCGGCGACGGCCACGATGCCGTTCGCGAACCGCAGGTTCATCCCTTGGGCGACGTCGTTGGCCCCGGGCGCACCGCGGGTGGGAGCCGTCTGCGCGAAAACGGATGCGCCGGACGCGGCGGCGAGCAAAACAGAAACGAGACTGCGACGTAACGTCATGGATTCGGCAGATTGTTCAGAAACGAGATAATTTCCCTTAACCGTAGGAGGGGCTTGGGGGTGGTCAACCTTGGAAACCGCGTCCCTACCTGCACCCAGTCGTCGCGGCGACCACTGTTGCGCAGGCACTTCAGGCGGCTCGAGTCGGTTTCGACGGAAAGAATGTTCTTTTGTTCCGCCCGGATCCGAATCTCGGTGATCAAGAGCAGCGCTTTCACCTCGTCGCCGAACTTGCCGAAGCGGTCGCGCAAATCGCTCTCGATCTGCTTCAACGTCGCCGGCGAATCCGCCATCGCGAGCTTGCGGTAGAAATCAATGCGCAGCCGCGTCTCTGCGATGTAGGTCGACGGAATCCGTGCCTGAACCCGCGCCACTTCGACCGCGTGCTCATTCTCGGCGTCCTTGATCGCGGTGTATCCGTCGCTGTGCCGGCCCGCGCCCAACTCGCCCGTCGGTCCGGCTCCTTCGCCGACAAACACGAAATCCAGCTTCACGTTGGCGCGAATCGACGCCGCGGTCTTTTCCCCTTTCAGCCGCGCGACCGATTGCCGCAGGAGCTGGCAATAAAGCTCGAAGCCCACTCCGACGATGTGACCGCTCTGCTCGGCCCCGAGGAGATTGCCGGCGCCGCGCAGTTCGAGATCGCGCATCGCGATGCGGAAGCCCGCGCCCAGCTGATTGTGCTGGCGCATGGCCGTGAGTCGTTGCCGGGCCACCTCGAGCAGCCGCGTGTGCCGGTGGAGCAGGAGATAAGCGTAGGCCTGATGTTTGAACCGACCCACGCGCCCCCGGAGCTGGTAAAGCTGCGACAGCCCAAACCGATCCGCTCCTTCGATGATGATCGTATTCGAATTCGGGATATCGAGCCCGCTCTCGATGATCGTCGTGGAGACGAGCACTTGGTGGCGCCCAGCCACGAACTCCGTCATGACTTCTTCGAGTTCGTCGGCGTGCATCTGGCCGTGCCCAACGCCGAT
>JANPIT010000893.1:0-4710 GCA_031425115.1 Opitutaceae bacterium
CGAAGATCGCCTTGCTCTTCGCGTGCTCATACCGGTTGCGCTCACCGTCTGCGCTACGGCCACGTGGCTTCAAAATCCGTTTCCGCTCCAGCATCAACGCGAGAAACTGCACCAGCCGTGTATTCTCCGGTGTGGGTTCCGTTGTCGGATCCGCCAGCGCCACGAACAGATGTTCGGCCGTGAGCTTCATCGCGCGATCCGGATTCTCGCCGGCGCGCCGCGGCTTGAAGGGATGCACCCACCGGCAGGCGACGAATCCCTCCGGCGTGAAGTTGGTGGCATGCGTCTCCAGCACGTCGTAGCGCACGATTTCCACGGCGGCGCCCACGCGCACGAGATAACTCGCGACTCGCGCGCCTTCGAGGAACGGCTCACCCGAGACGAAGCACGTCGTCCCCAGCGGCTGTAGATGCATTTCCATGGCTTTCTTGTTTACCTCTGCGCGAGGCGGACGCTAGCACTTTTGCGACGCATGAACGGCCGACTCATCGCCATCGGCGACATTCACGGGTGCCATCTCGAATTCGCTGAGCTGCTGGCACGACTCGCCCCGACGCACGATGATCGGCTGATCTTGCTCGGCGATTTGATTAACCGCGGGCCGGACAGCAACAAGGTCCTGGATCTCGCGCGCGAGCACCGTGCGCTCGCGTTGCTGGGAAATCACGAATTGCGGTTGCTCAAACACCGCAGCACCGGCGAGAAAAAATATCTGAAGGAAGGCGACGCCGAGACCGCCACCAAGCTTCGCCCGGAGGACTGGGCCTGGCTGGAAGCCATGCCGCTCACATTCGAAGAACCAGCGCTGAACACTGTTTTCGTCCACGGCGGCTTTTTGCCCAACGAGCCGTGGCAAAAGCAGCCAGCTGAGGTCGTCACGCGCATCCAAGTCGTCGACCGCGAAGGCCGCCCCGCCAAACGCGCCGATGCCCCGGGCGCTCCGTTGTGGGCTGATTTGTGGAGCGGCCCCCCATTTGTCGTCTACGGCCACACGCCACGCCCGGAGATCTACAAACTAAAATGGTCGCTCGGCCTGGACACCGCGTGCGTCTATGGCGGCCACCTCACCGCTTACGTGTTGCCGGAAAAACGTTTTCTCCACGTCAAAGCACGGCAACGCTATTGGACCTAATCTATCGCCCATGACGACCCCGCCTTTTGCCGAACTCGAAGACACTCTCCTTCTCTGCGTCGACATGCAGCCCAAGTTTGTCGCGGCAGTCGTCGACGGCGCCACGATTCGCCGCCGATGCGAGTTTGCCGTCGCGGCCGCCATCGCCCTGGGCATCCCGGTCGCCTTCACCGAGCAGGTCCCGCAAAAACTCGGGCACACCTCGCCAGAGCTGATCGACCTCGCGCCCCGGGCGCCGATCTGGCCAAAGAACACGTTTTCCGCCTTCGCCGACGATGGCATTCGCGAAGCCCTTACGCGGCAACGCGACGTGCAGCACATCCTGCTTTGCGGAATCGAAACGCCGATCTGCGTTTATCAAACCGCCATCGCCGCCCTCGCGAGTGACCTCCAAGTCACCGTGCTCAGCGATGCCGTGGGCGCGCGTCGTTCGGAGGATGCGCGCACCTGTCTCGAAGCGCTGGCTCGCGCGGGTGCACACGTGCTGCCGACGGAGACCGTATTCTACGCGCTGCTACACGATGTGACGCATCCGTTCTTCCGCACGTTCACGCAGCTCGTGAAGACCTACAACGAGCAACTGCCCGCCTGATGCCCGACGAACTCCCGCTCCTGATCGTTCGCGAGCTGAAGGCGATGGACGCCGGCCATCACGGTCGGCCGTTCGCGAGTTTGCTGGTCGTGAAGAAGCTGGCTTCGAAGACAGCCTCGAACGGCAATTCATTTTTCAGCATGGAACTCGGCGACCGCACGGGCTCTTTTACCTGCACGGTTTTCAACGATAGCCCCGTGTTCGAGGCACTGAAAGCCGCCGGTGAAGGCGCCGTCGTGCGCATTGAGGGCAAGATTGAGTTCTACCAGGGCCGCCTTTCGCCCCGCCTCGCGAAAGCCATCGCGCTGGCCGAAACCGAGCTGGCCGCGCCGGGCGTGCTGGACAATCTCGTCGAGACTCCGCCGGAGGATCACGTCGCCCTCTGGCAGGAATTCCAGACGTTCATCGACAGCATCAAACACGATGAGCTGCGGATGGCGGTGCGGGGAGTCTTCGACGAGATCGGTGAAACGTTTCGCTGGTCGCCCGCCGCCGTCGCCATGCACCACGCGTATCGGCACGGGTTGCTCGAGCACACCGTGCACATGGCCCGCGCCTGCCGCGCGCTGCTGCCGCTTTACACCGAGGTCGATCCCGATCTGGCGCTGGCCGGTATCCTTTTGCACGATACGGGAAAAGCCATCGAATACGAAGGCACGCTCGCGACGAAGCGCAGCCGTCGGGGGATCTTGCAGGGTCACGTCGTCCTCGGCTACCAGCTGGCGCGCAAGCATGGCATGCGCGCGAAACTCGACTCCGAACGGCTCGAACGACTCGAGCACATCATTCTTTCCCACCAGGGTGAACCCGAGTGGGGCGCGGCGGTTTATGCCGCTACGCCCGAAGCCGTTTTCGTTTCGATGATCGACAACCTCGATGCGAAGATGGGCATGGTGCAGCGCGCGCTGCGGCAGTCGGACGACAATGCCGAATTTTCCGAACGCCTTCCCGGCCTAAGCTCGCAATTGCTCACGCGTAGGTTGCTCCCTCCGCCGCAAGAACAGCTCCCGCTCTGAGGCAGATCGAGGAGACTTCGCTCCTCAGGCGCTCAGGCTCTTGATGAGTTCCACCATCGGCAGGAACATCGCGATCACGATGATGCCGACGCCGACGGCCATCAGCACGATCATGACAGGCTCGATGATCGAGGTGAGCGCGCCGACGGCGTTATCGACTTCTTCATCGTAGTTGTCCGCGATGCGCACGAGCATGTCGGGGAGCGCGCCCGTCTCCTCGCCCACTTCGATCATACTCGTGACCATGCCGGGAAAAATGTGCGTGCTCTCGAGCGGTTTGGCGACGCTGTCGCCTTCCTTCACGCGGTCGTGGACCACGTTGAGCGCATTCGCGATGTGCACATTGCCACTCGTGTCACGGGTGATGATGAGCGCCTGCAAAATCGGCACACCAGAAGCCAGCAGCGTCCCAAAAGTCCGCGTGAAACGCGCGACCGCCGCCTTGAGAAACAAGTCGCCCAACACCGGCACGCGCAGGAGCAACCAGTGGTTAATCTTCGTGCCGATGCGCGAGCGCTTGAACAGCCAGAAGAGCACCGCCACCACCACGAGTCCGCCGACCACCGCCAGGATGTTTTTGCGCAACGCGTCAGCGACGCCGACCACGACCGAGGTGAGCCACGGCAGCGGCTTACCCTTGAGCATCGTGAAGAACACTTCCTGAAATTTCGGCACGACCCACACCATGAGGATGGCCATGATGCCGCCCGCGACGCAGCTGATGATCGCGGGATACACCATCGCCGCCACAATTTTAGCGCGAATCTTCACCGCCTTTTCTGTGAACACCGCTAGCCGCTCCAGCACGGTCTGCAAGACACCGCCCGCTTCGCCGGCCTTCACCATGTTGATGTAAAGGCGATCGAACGACTTGGGGTGCCCCGCGAGCCCGTCCGAGAAATTACCGCCGGAGCGAATCGTGTCCGCACAGTCCTCAATCACGAATTTGAACGCCGGGCGTTTCTCCTGCCGCGCGAGCACCTCGAGGCTGCGCATGATGGGCATTCCCGCTTTGACGAGCGTCGCAAGTTGCCGGGTAAAGACCGCCTGCCCCTTCGCGTTGATCCCCCCGCCGAAAGTCATCGCCCGTTTTTTCTTCTTCGGACCGCCGACGGGAAACGTCATTTGCGGTCCCTTGCCCGGCGCGCGCGCCGCAAAGGTCGCCGGCGCAGGTTCCGCAGACGCGGGGCGAACAGAAAGTTTGGCCATGGCGATTTAGATCGAGAAGACGAGAAGTCGAGTGGTCGAAAAGTTGCAAGCGCGCGCGGGCCGACATCCAAGGCGCCCGGCCCTTCGACTCGTCGTCTCTTCGACTCTTCGATTCGCACTCATGTGTATTTGATGACTTCCTCGATCGAGGTGTTGCCGTCGAAGATCGCCCGCAAACCGTCGTCGCGCAACGTCCGCATCCCCTGCTCGATCGCCTTCTGCTTGATCACCAGGGTCGGCGCTCGCTCGGTGACAAGATCGCGCAGCGCTTCGCTCATCCGCAGCCACTCGTAAATTCCCAGCCGCCCCTTGTATCCAGCTTGGTTACACACGGGACAGCCCTTGCCGTAGAAAAATTGCCGGCCGCCCACACTATCGCGCGCGATGCCAAGCTGTGAGAGCAAGTCAGCCGGCGGCAGGTAGGACGTCTTGCACTGCGTGCACACGCGCCGCACGAGCCGCTGCGCGAGGATCGCCTCCAAACTCGAGGCGATGAGAAACGGTTCCACCCCCATGTCCACCAGGCGCGTCACGGCGCCCGACGAATCATTGGTGTGCAGCGTCGACAACACGAGATGGCCCGTGAGCGACGCCTGAATAGCAATTTGGGCGGTCTCGAGATCGCGGATTTCCCCCAACATGATCACGTCGGGATCCTGGCGCAAAAACGAGCGCAGCGCCGCGGCGAAGGTAAGGCCAACGAGCGGGTTCACCGGCACCTGCATGATGCCCTCGATCTCGTATTCGACCGGATCCTCGGC
>JANPIT010000894.1:0-2393 GCA_031425115.1 Opitutaceae bacterium
CATTGCGGCCGGTGCCGGAGACTTCGGCGCTGTGGGGCGTCAAGCCGCCGACGCTCACCGGCAAATTGCCGGGCGGCGCGCCGTTCATCGAGGTTTCGCGCGGGTCGCCGCCGCGGTAATCCATCGTGATTCCGGGCAGCATTTTCAGGAATTCGCCGATGTTGCCGTCCGGCACGACGCCGAATTCGTCGGCGGAGACGACGTTGACGATGTTGGCGGCAAAGCGCTGTTCGTTGATCGCGATGGCCGCGCCGTCCATCTCGCGGGAGGAGGAGACGACGAGCGACTCGAGTTTCACGACTTCGGTGTCGTTGCGGTAGCGCGCGCCGCCGGCGAGGCCGATGTCCCGCTCGACTACGGCGGCGCCGGCGACGGAGACGGCCACGGTCTGGGGCGCCATGCCGGTGTAGAAGACTTCAAGCGTGGCGAGGCCCGCCGGCACGTGGGTGAGCCGGTAGCTGCCGGTTTCGTCGGTGAACGCCACGAGGTCGGTGCCTTTGACGGTGACGCGCGCGTGGTTGAGCGACTGGCCGGTCGCAGCGTTCTGGATACGGCCGGTGATCGAGCCGCTGGCTGCGGCGGCGGGGGCGGAAGAGTCGGCCGCAGTGGCGACGGCGGCCGGGAAAAACGCCAACGCGAACCAGGCGCCGGCGAGGGCGAGGGGATTTTGCGGTTTCATGGGGTAGTCTGGGAGACGAAGGGGGCGGGCGGCATTGCGCGCGGTGGCGAACAGGAGGCCGCGCAGATCCTCAACGGCGCCGCGCTCGCGGGCACGGAGGAGGGCGGGGCCGCAGGGCGACGGCAGGGGAGTGCGTTTGTCGGAATTTGCCGCCGCCGAGTCGAGGCCTTATCCGTTTGTTCGACTACTTCAGCGGGTGCTCTTTTAGCAGTTCCTCGGCATTGTAGAGCATCATGCGGCCGGGGTTCGCGGCGCGGACTTTTTGCACGTCGTCCGCTTTGATCGGGTCGGCTTCGTTGCCAAAGCTGTTGCGCACGAAGGTGAGCACGGCGGCAACTTCCTCGTCGTTCAACATGCCGCCGAAGGGAGTCATCGGCACCTGGCCGTCGTAGCTCTTGCCGTTGACCTCCAGCGGGCCCATCAGGCCGTAGAGCGTGAGTTTGATCAGACGCTCTTTGTCTTCCGTGACCCACGGGGTGCTCGCGAGTGAGGGGAAAGCGGGGTCGAGGCCTTTGCCGTTCGGTTGATGGCACGTCACGCAATGGCCTTCGCGCAGGTAGATTTGCTGGCCGGCGAGGTATTGCACCTGGCCCGCAGTGTCGAGGTAGAGCGGCGCCGGGAGTTGCGGATGCTCGGGTTTCTCGATTTCGGCGACGCCCGCAAGACGATCCGCGGCGGTCTTCGCGACGGCTTTGCTCCAGCGGTCGAGAGGCTGGCCCGCGCCGACGGCGACGATCTTTTTCGCCGCGGGCACATCCGGTATCCAGGAAGCGGCGACGATGGCCTCGAGCCGCACGCGGCCGTGCTCATCGGCCGCGGCTTTTTCGAGCAACGCGGCGTGATCGGCGATGCGGTGCGTGTTGTAGCGCAGCACGCGGACGGCGGCAGCACGGGCGTGGAAATCCGGCGAGGCGAGCAGCTCGCGCAGCAGCGGTTCGTCGGCGGCGTTCATGCCCCAGGTGGTCCAGAGGGCCTCGAGCTTCGCGTGCGGGTCGGTTTGCGCGGCGGCCCACTTTTTCACGGCGGGTATAACCGTCGCGACGGGATGATTGCGGATCTCGCGGCGGGTGCGGTAGCGGGTGCGACTCTCGGGCTCTTTCAGATTCTCAAGCAGGGTGGCGAGCGGCGCGCCGGCGACTTGCGCGGGCTTCACGAGCGGCCGGCCCGGATACGTGATGCGGTAGATGCGGCCGTGGTTGTGGCCGCGCATCGGATCGCGCGCGTTGTGCTGCATGTGACCGATGAGAATGTTGTGCCAGTCGATGACGTAGAGGGAGCCGTCGGGCGCAAACTCGAGATCGACGGGGCGGAAATTGCGGTCGGTGCTCGTGAGCAGGTCCTGGCGAAAGGTGGTTTTCCAGCCGGTGCCGTCGTCCTCGATCTGGTGCTGCTTGATGCCGAGGAAGCCGATGGCGTTGGCGAGGATGATGTCGCCCTGGACTTCGTCGGGGAAGTGGCGGGAGGAGATAATCTCCAGACCCGACGTGGGTCGCACTTTCTCGGCGGCGGGAATGAGATCGATGGTGGCCGGCGTTTTGCTGCCGAAGGTGGGCTTCACCTGCATCGGCAAGGACCAGTTCATGGCCGTGCCGGACGTGAAGAGGAAGAAATCCTGCCCCCACCGGTCGAAGACGTAGCCCCAGGGATTGGGGATGTTCATCTGGATCGTGCGCTCCAGCATCCCGCGCTGCGGGCTGTAGCGAAAGAAGCCGCC
>JANPIT010000895.1:0-3948 GCA_031425115.1 Opitutaceae bacterium
CTTCTCCCCGAAATTTGAATACAAGAACGGGCGATGGGTGGTGGACGGCGCGATGGGCTATTCCCGTTCGGTGAACAACTACGAGTCGCTGGAACGCGGCTTCAGCAACAGCGAGGGTGGCAGCGTCCCCAGTGGTTTCACTGCCACGCGGCCTCATCCGGAGTCGTGGGAGTGGACCATCCGGCAGGATTCCGGTCCCGACTGGTTTGATCTGCGGAATTTCAACGACACCAATGCGCGCTCGGGTGGCACCCGGGTGAACAACGATAACCGCACCTGGATCACCGCTATCTATAGCGGCCAGCTCAACGCGCGTTGGGCCGTGCCGTTCATGGAGCGGTTTCCCACCTCACTGAAGGTTGGCGGCAAGTGGGCGGAGGAGACCCGCAATAATAATCAAACGAGCGACATGGATATATTCTCCTACATCGGGCCCGACGGTAACACGATTCGCACCAATCCAAACACGGGCGCTTTCGAAAACGCGACCACGAGCAATTGGGCCACGGTTGGGCCGCAGTTCATCTCGCCGCATCCCTTCGATTTAGGCACGACCAACGGTCTCACGGTTTTCAACGCCGCCGGGGTGCAGGGCATGCCTCCCCGCGTTAACCGCCAGGCAGTTTCGAACCTCTACCATTCGCGGCCTGAACTCTTCGTTAACACCGCCACACCGGAGAACTATTTCACCTCCTTCGTGAGCAACCGGCGCGATTTTAAACAGATCGTCACGTCCGGCTACTCCCAGGCCACGATTCGCCTTAGCCCCAAGCTCACGGTGCTGGGTGGCGTGCGGATGGAAGAGACCGAGAACAAGGTGCGCGAATTCGATCCACTCACCCGTGCCCAGGTAGCCGCCGCTGGATTTCCCGTCAATGCGCCCGGGACCAACGGCGGCCGCGCTCTGACCGTGCCCGGTATCCAGTATCAATACACGAGTCAGCCGCAGGTCACGCGCACCTCGCTTTACCGAAACTATTTCCCGTCGGTCATGGTGAAATATTACATCACCCCGGACTTCGAATTTCAGCTCGGCTATAATAAATCGATCTCCCGTCCGCCGATCGACAACGTCACCGGGCTTTGGGGCATCGATGAGGTCAATTTCCGGGTGTCTGCGCCCAACCCCAATCTGCAGCCCGAGTATCACAAGAAATTCCAGTCGCGCTTCGCCTATTATTTCCGCGGTCGCTCGCCGGGACAGTTGACGCTCGATTTGACCCAGAACAAGGCGACGAATTTCCGCCAGACCTTCGACTTCTCGGCGGACGAATTCGGGGTCGAGGATCCTGACTTCGCTCCCTACACGTTCCGCACGACGATCAACAGCGCCGACGAGCAGCAGTTCCGCTCGATGGACCTGGCCTACAATCAGACCCTGGGGTTTCTCCCGAGCGAATATCTCCGCGGGTTGAACTTCAACGTCGCCTTCTCGCGCGCCTACGCCGATCGCCGTCGCGCAAACCTTGCTCCACACCGTGTGTCGTCCCGCCTTGGATACGCTTACAAGCGTTTCAATGGCTCGGTGGGTATGATCTACCGGCCTGATTCGCCGGATAGCACGACCTACGGTCAATACCAAGGTGCGATCACCCAATTTGACGTGTCGCTGAACTGGCGCCTCTCGCGCTTTGCGACCCTCTACACCCAGGTGCGCAACATCACGGGCAAGCCCGTGCTCTGGTATCACACCGCACCAGGCGTCGTCGAAGGTCAGCAGCGCGCCCTGCGTCAGCTCCAGGAATACGGCGCGAACTGGGTCTTCGGCGTGCGCGGTCAGTTCTAAAAGATCCCGCGGCTCCAGTCTCATTCGATTCCATCACCCAGCGCCGACCGTGAGGTCGGCGCTTTTTTTATTGGGTGCGCCCCGCAGGGCGCACCTGCTGAAGTTGAAGGACAACCGCGCGAAAAGCGCGGTGGATCGCCCCGTCTCGCGGATGTTTCTCGGCTGCAGCTTCACGATTCACCGTCAGACGAAAATCCGGGTTCCGGAAAAGACCTGCCAGAAAATGAGGGCCAAAATGAAGGAGCGCGGTCGCCAATGCGCGTGGGCACAGCGGGACGCGGTTTATCCGTGAGACGTTGAATCCGCTGCTGCGTGGTTGGATGATCTGCTTCCGTCTCAGTGAAACCCGGGGTTTTGCCGAGGAGCTGGATGGCTGGGTTAGCGTGAATTAAATAAAACGGTAGCCGGAAACAGGCGCAGAGTGCGCAAGAAAAAGCCTCTTTCCGAGCGGAGAAAAGATGTGCTGGGTTTGCGCCTTTTGTGCCTCTTTGCGGCCACGGTATTTTGGAAAATACTCCAGGCGGCGGTTACGCGGCATAATCCGGCCGACGCGCGCGAGCGCGTCGCACCGGGGCCAGCCTGATGCAGTCGGCCTCTTTCTTAATCCTGTCCAAGGCGGGATTCCTTCGAACATTCTCGGCCCGCCCATGCCCCGGCCTGCGTCCCGAAACCCCCTCCTCGCTGCGGTTATCCTGACCGCGGTTGCGGCGGCCTATGCGCCCTCGCTGCGGGGGGATTTTCTCTGGGACGACGATCTGCACATCACGGCCAACCCCACGATCGTCGGACCGCTGGGGTTGAAGGAGATCTGGACGACCTCGCGCGCGAATTATTTTCCGCTCGTGCTCACCAATTTCTGGATACAGCACGCGCTCTGGGAACTGGACCCGCTGGGCTATCGGATCGTGACGCTCCTGTTTCACGCGGGGGCGGCGCTCCTGTTATGGCGGGTGCTGCTCGCGTTGCGGGTTCCGGGGGCGTGGCTCGGCGCGGCGTTGTGGGCCCTGCATCCCGTGCAAGTCGAGTCGGTGGCCTGGATCTGTGAATTGAAGAACACGCAGTCTGCCGTGTTTTTTCTGGCGGCGATATGGGCCTACGTTCGATGGATTCTGCCGGATATCGACGAGCGGAAGCGCGTCGGCGAGCTACGGCGCGCCGGCACGCGCCGCTATTACGCGCTCACGCTCGCCTTCGCCGTCCTCGCGATCCTCAGCAAGCCCTCGACGGTCATGCTGCCCGTCGCGCTGGCGCTTTGCGCGTGGTGGTTGCGGCGCCGCGTGGAGTGGCGCGATCTGGTGGCGTTGGCACCGTTCTTCGCGCTCTCCGGACTCGCGGCGGGCTGGACGATCTGGGAGCAGAAATTTCATTCTGGCGCGATCGGCCCCGAGTGGTCGCAGACCTTGGCGGAGCGACTCGCCCTGGCGGGACGGGTGGTGTGGTTTTACTTGGGCAAACTCGCGTGGCCCGACCTGATTTTCATCTACCCGCGCTGGAATTTGGACGCCGCGAACCCGCGAGCGTATCTCGGCTCCGTCCTGGTGGTTGCCGCACTCGTGCTTCTCTGGCGCGCGCGCGAACGCGCGATGGTCGCGCCGGTGCTGCTCACAGCCACTTATTTCGTGGCTCTGCTTTTTCCGGTGCTAGGTTTCTTTAGCGTCTACTTTTTCCGCTATTCCTTCGTCGGAGATCATTTTCAGTATCTCGCCAGCATGGCGCCGTTGGCGCTGACGGGCGCACTGCTGACGCGCGTGCCGCGCGCAACGCCGTTTTTGGGAGGCGCGCTTCTCCTCGTGCTCGGGCTCATGACGGCTCGCCAGGGACTCGTTTATCGGAACAACGAGACGCTCTGGCGCGACACGATCGCGAAAAATCCGGCGGCGATTATGGCGTGGTTGAATCTTGGAGACACGTTGGTGCAAGCCGGGCGCCACGAAGAAGCGTTGGCCAAATACCAGCACGCGCTCGCCGTGCGGCCGGACGATCCACACGCGCTGAACGATTTGGGGAACCTCCTCGTTCTTCTGGGGCGGCCGGCGGAATCCCTGCCGCACTTCGAGCGAGCGATCACGCTGAAGCCCGACTTGGCGGACGCGCACAGTAATTTTGGCAACGCCCTGCGTGCCGTCGGCCGCCCCGCCGAGGCCTTGGCACGGTTTCGGCGC
>JANPIT010000896.1:0-4752 GCA_031425115.1 Opitutaceae bacterium
CGACGGCGTGGGTTTTTTCCGCGATCGCGAGCTCCGAGCCGCGCTGCAACGTCTGCTCGAGTCCGACAAGAAGGCGACCCTCGACGCCAACGCGATGGAGGACGGAGCGGTGATCCTTTCCTCGTCGCTCGCGGAGGAAGGGTTTCAAAAGCCAGAGATCGAAATTGTGGCGACGCTCACGGATGGGTCGGTGAAAAAACTGATTTTCGATCCGACATTTGCGAACCCGCTACCGCGGGGAATCGAGGCGCACAGCGTGAAGTTTCAGCTGAAGCCGGGCGTGCGTTATCATATCGCCGATGTGCAGTTCACGGGTCTCACCGTGCTCTCCGTGAAGCAAGCCCGGGCATTGTTCCGCACCGACGCGACCCTGATCGCGACGACTCGCACCAACGCCTTTTCACCGTCACGGGTGACCCGCGCCACCGATGCGTTATTGGATGGCCTCCATCAGCGCGGCTACGCCGAGGCGGAGGTCCGTGCCCAGCGGGACGTGGATGATATCACGGGAAAAGTGATCGTGCGTGTGGCCGTGAAGGAAGGTGCGGCGTGGAAGGTGGGCGCACTCCAATATCAACGCGAAGACGGCGATCTGGCGAAACTCCCGCCGACGGAGGATTGGGTGGGGCGGCCGTGGTCGTCCACGGTGCAGGAGGACATTCGTGAGGCGATCCGCCAGGCCTACTACGGCAAAGGATATCCCGATGTGGGCGTGCACGTCGTCGCGGAGCCCGACGCCACGGAAGCGGGCGTGAAAAATCCGACGATCGTCGCGACCATTGTCGCCGGGCCGCACGTGACGGTGGGCGAGGTGCGGATCGTGGGAAATGAGAAGACAAGGTTAAGCGTGCTGCGTCGCCGAGTGCGCTTAGCGGCGGGCGAAGACTTGAATCTCGTCGAGATCGAGCGAGCGCGTTACCGGATTTCGCGACTCGGAGTTTTTGAAGCGGTCGAGCTGCGTTATGAGCCGGAAGATGGCCCGGTGCGTAATCCCGTTTTCGTGGTGCGCGAAGGACCGCGTTACGAAACGAGCCTGCTCATGGGCTATGGGAGCTACGAACAACTGCGCGCCGGCGTGGAGCACCGGCAGATGAATATTTTCGGATTGGCGCACCAGAGTCGCCTGGAGCTCGTGCAATCGATGAAGAGTTCGAGCGGCGATTACACCTACACCGTGCCGGAGCTTTTCGGCGAATCACTCGACGGCTCGGCGCGACTCTTCGGACTGCAGCGCCGTGAAATCGCGTTTCTGCGGCAGGAGTATGGCGTGGATTTGTCGTTGAAACGCTCCATCCGGCCGATCAATGGCCAGGCGACGCTGGGCTACAAGTTCGAGGCGCTGCGGAATCGCGACAACTCCCTCGCTACGCAAGCCACCGATGACGAGTTGGTGAACGTCGCGAGCGTCAACGCGTCTTTGACCGGTGATCGGCGCGACAATCCGTTGCGGCCCCGGCATGGCTACCACTGGTCGGCGCATGTCGAGGCGGCCGATCCGCGGCTCGGCGGCCAGGTAACGTATCAACGTTTTGAATTCGCCGGGGCCTATCATACCGCGTGGGGCCAGGGCCGGTGGGTGCATATCGGCCTCACGCATGGCGTGATCACGACGGCGGGTGCGTCGACCGGCGACCGCACGCTCCCGGTGAACAAACGGTTCTACCCCGGCGGCGACAACAGCATCCGGGGCTACCAACGCGGCGAGGCGGCGCCGCGCGGACCCGACGGCGCGTTCATCGGCGCGAAGAGCTTTCTGCTCGGGAACCTGGAAATCGAGCAGGCGCTCACGCCAAACTGGTCGCTCGTCCTCTTCGGCGACGCGGTCGGCACGGCAGTCTCGTTGCGCGGGTATCCTTTCGACGAACGTCTTTATACGGCCGGTTTGGGCATCCGCTATCAGACGATCATCGGCCCGTTGCGGCTGGAATACGGCCGCAATCTCAACCCGCGGCCGGGCGATCCCTCGGGCACGTGGCAGTTCTCGATCGGATATCCGTTTTGAAACTTTGTTGTCGCCGATGGGCGCGACGGCGGCGTAGTGCTGACGCGCCATGATTATTGCCGATCTCGCTAAAATCGCCGGAGGAAAATTCCCGGCTCGTCGTTGGGGCCGTGGACTCGTGGGCCAACTCGGCCAGCCGATTCCCGCCAAAGGCTTCTCGATGGGCTACTCCATCCTCGAGCCGCGCGGCGGCCAGGTGCCGTGGCACAATCAGGAGCAGGAAGAGGTTTACTTCATCGTGCAGGGCGAGGGAGAGATTTGCGTCGGCACCGAGCGCAGTCCGATCAAGGCGGGGCAGGCGGTGTTCATGCCGCCCACGGTATTCCACCAGCTGACCAATACGGGGGACGAGCCGATGCACATGATGTATGTGTATTGCCCCGGTGGAGACGTGGCGCATTGGCGCCAGGAGCTGAACGGCACCTTGCCGAAGGCGGGTGAAGGCGCTATTCCGCCGCTGCCCGAGGGGGCGCAACCGCAGTGCACGAAGGCGCCGTAGGACGCGACCGTAGCCAGTCCTAGGCGGTGACGTGCGGGCGTCGAAGCGCCTGAGCGAGTGCGAGTCAGCCGGGCGCTTTGAAAGCGCGAGGCGTGCTACCGGTCTGCCGGCGAAACCAGCGGGCGAAATAATTCGGGTCCTCGAAGCCGCATTCCGTCGCGGCCTCGCTGACGGTGGCGGCTGAGCGCAACGCGGCCTGGGCAGAAGCGAGTCGCACCTGATCGCGCAAGGCCCGCAGACCGAGCCCCGATTCGCGTTTCAGTTTCCGGCACAGGTGATCGGGATGGTAGCCGAATTCGCGCGCGATTTTGCTCAGCGGCGCGGGCTTGGCGACGGGGCCGCGCAGTCTTTCGAAGAGGGTTGGTGCGGCGGAGGGCGCGGCCGGCGACGATTCCAGGAGACGGGCGACGACGGCGAGGATGGCGGGATAATCGGCGAGCGTCAGACGGCCTTTGCGGGGCACGCGGGAGAGAAGGGCGTGCAGTTCGTTGAGGGTCGCGGGCGACAACACGCGATGCGCCGATCGCACGCGGCCGGCGTGGGCCATTTCATAATCGAGGACCAGAGCCAGGGGAGGACTGCGGCCGGCCCCGATAAAGCCGTGCGGAGTTTGGGCAGGAATCACGAAAAGGTCGCCCGCGCGCACTTGGTTGCGGCGTCCGTTGACGATCTGGATTCCCTCGCCTGTGAGGTAGAGAAGGAGCTGCGCATACTCGTGGCCGTGCGGAGCGATTTCGGCGTCGCGGTGACGGTTTAGCTGCAGCTTGCGCAGGACAAAACCCAACGCGTGGATTTCGATTTTTTGAATGAGCAGCGGACTCCAGGCGAGCATGGCGTCGGAAAGGTGCTAGCAAAAATCGGAAACGTGCTAACGCAAGACGGCGTTTCGGCGTAGACTCGCCGCAGTTTCCCGCTCACCTCTCCTCGCACCCCTTACGAAAATGACCACCCACAAAGTCGGAATCATCATGAACGGCGTCACGGGACGCATGGGCACCAACCAACATCTCCTGCGCTCCATCAAAGCGATCATCGATCAAGGTGGTATCAAGATCGGCGATGCCGAGGTGATCATGCCCGATCCGATTCTCGTCGGGCGCAGCGAGTCCAAACTGGCGGCATTAGCCGCGCGGGCCGGCGTGAAGCGCTTTACCACGAATCTCGATTCCGCTTTGGCGGACCCGGCAAACCACGTCTACTTCGACGCCACGCTCACCGGCCAACGTCCCAATGGTGTGCGTAAAGCGATCGCGGCGAAGAAACACGTGTATTGCGAGAAGCCGTCCGCGACGACGTCGGCCGAGGCGCTTGCATTGGCAAGGGAGGTCACCGCGGCTGGCCTCAAGAACGGCGTGGTGCAGGACAAACTTTGGCTGCCGGGCCTGCTCAAGTTAAAGTATCTCATCGATACGGGATTTTTCGGGAAAATTCTCTCCGTGCGCGGCGAGTTTGGTTACTGGGTCTTCACGGGAGAGCACGAGAAGCTGCAGCGGCCGTCGTGGAATTATCGGAAGGAAGACGACGGTGGCATCATCGTCGATATGCTCTGCCACTGGCAGTATGTGATTCAAAATCTCTTCGGCGAAATCAAGTCACTGACCTGTCTCGGCGCGACCCACATCCCGCAGCGTTGGGACGAAGCGAACAAGCCCTACAAGTGCACCGCGGACGATTCCGCGTATGCGACGTTCGAGTTGTTAAACGGCGTGATCTGTCACTTCAACTCGTCGTGGGACGTGCGCGTGCGGCGTGATGATGTGCTGACGTTGCAGGTGGATGGCACCCACGGTTCCGCGGTGGCGGGCTTGCGGGACTGCACTGCGCAGCATCTCTCGGCCACGCCGCGTTGTGTTTGGAATCCGGATATTGATAGCCCGATCAAGTATTTTGACGGCTGGACGCGTGTGCCCGACCAGGGCGTCTACGACAACGCGTTCAAGGTGCAATGGGAGCTCTTCCTCCGTCATGTGGTGAAGAATGATCCGTTCCCGTGGAATCTCCTGCAGGGTGCCAAAGGCGTGCAGCTCGCGGAACTGGGCCTGAAGTCGTGGGCTGATCGTCGTTGGGTTGATGTGCCAAAGCTCGACTGAGGTTTCTGCACACAAACGGTATCACCCTCGATGTCACGGTGTGGAACGCGGCGATCGCGTTTCCAAAGCGCGTGATTTGCGCTGGCAATTCACGGGCTTTGGGTAACTTCAATTTGCGTCGGGGCTGTTCCTGACTCGATCCTCCACCTTCCAATTATATC
>JANPIT010000897.1:0-2888 GCA_031425115.1 Opitutaceae bacterium
GTCTCGGCCATGGATGCCGAGGAGCCGTAGCCAAAAGCGATATCCCCGGCGGAGCTGTCCGTGTGAATCTGCAACAAGCCGCCTTGAATACCGAAGCCATAGGTGTTCCCGCTTTGACCCCAGAGTGCGATCTTGTCGCCAAGCGCGCTCGCAAACGACAGTGGAATCCCGGGAACCGTGGTGCCAATACCAACGAAGCCCGCGCTGCGATAAACATTACTGCCGCTCACCGTCCATTGGCCTACGTCGGACCCGAGCTTCGCGGCCGTGACGGCGGCATTGGCGATGTCGGCGGTGGCGATGGTGTCGTCGACGATCTTCGCGCTGGTGACCGAGTTGTCGGCGTGCTTCGCGAGGGTGACAGCGCCATCGCTCAGCTTCGCGGCGGTGACGGCGCTGTCGCCGAGTTGGGCCGTCGTCACGGCGCCGTTGGCAAGCTGGGTCGTGGTGACAGCAGCGTTCGCGATCAGGGTCGTCGTGACGGCACCGCTGGCGATCTTCGAGCTGCTGACAGCGCTATCGCCAAGCTGACTGGCGGTGACCGCCCCGTTGGCGAGCATGGCGGTGGTGATCGCAGAGCTGGCGACGGCCTCGGCGACCTTCGCGCGGAAGGCAAAGGCCGTGGTGACGAGTTGCTGGCGAGGCGTGATCTCGGACTCGGCGGGCGCGACATTGTCGTCGATCGTCACGCCGAGGTGACGGTCCTTGCCGGTGAAGATCGCGTTAAGCGGATTGGCGTTGGTTTCACCCACGATCGCGGTGCCGGTGCCGAGGAGCACACTGAACTCGCCGTTGGCGACGGTGATCGTCTGCTGCTCCGACCAGAGGCGCGTGCCACCACTGGCATTGTCGTAGATCCGAAAGTAAGCGGTGCGGTAGACCGCAGTGCCGGCACCCACGGGATTACCCGAGGCATCGGTGACGCGGCCCTGATAGCTGACGGTGTCAGGCACGGCGGTTTGGGCGAACGCGGTAACCGAAAGCGCCACGGAGACGGCGGCGGCGAGGAGGGCTGGGACAAGTGAGCGATGCATGGGACGGAAAAGAAGTGGATGAAGGAAGTAATCAGTGATCGGTAATCAGTGATCCGAAGTCGTATTCGGTATTCAGTGACGGATATTGGGCGTGGGTTGGCGGGTTACTGATTACCGGTCACTGATTACTGCTTACTGTTTTCAGTTAGTCGTGATGGCTCCGATATCGCTGATGCGACGGAGCTGGAAGGTGCCGGAAAGCACGACCGGATGGCGGTGCACGCCGGTGATCGTCTCACTGTAAGTGCCGCCGATCACGGTGGCGCCCCAAGCGGCAGCGTTGGCGCCGGCCGTCGGCGTGGCGGAGAAGGTGAACGAGCACGCGCGGCTGAACGTGGGGCTCTCGACGCCGGCGGAGAGCGGCGCGAAGCGGGCGTCCTTATTGTCGTGGTCCGGGTGATCCGTGTGGACGAAGGGATTGACCGGGGCGTTGAAAGGCACGACGAGGGTCCGGACGAGCGTGCTGTTGAACGCGACGCTGCCGGTGCCGGTGGCGAGGATGGTGTCGGGCGGCAGATGCGCGGAGACGAGGCGCGCAGCGTTCGCCTTATCGTCGGCCTTCAGGGCGGATTCGATCGTGCTGAGGCCGGTCGGATTGGAAGCCGAGGCGAGCCGGCCGAGAAACACCTGCGAGAGGAGGCGAGCGGTGCCGGTGTTGTCGACGTGCAGCAGGATGCGCAGGGGAAACGGCCGTGCCGTGGTGCTGCCGGGCGAGCCGGGAGCAAAGCTGTTGACGGCGTTCACTGCGACGTCGCCGACCCAGAGTCCTGCGAGCGAAGTCACGCGCGCGGTGACGGGGAGCGCGATTTCCATCAAGTTACCGCTGTCCGTGAAGCGCAGCAACGAGGCGTAAAACGAATCGGTGGCGCCCGTCATCTGCGTGCGATCGAGGCCGAAGGTGAACTCGATGGCGGCTTGCGGACCAATGACCTCGTTGAAGCCGGTGACGGGCGTGTAGATATACGCCGAACTGGCGGCGTCATACGTGCGGCGCGTCACGGGCGCCCCAGCAACGATCGCTTCCTGGCCGACCGGCGCGCTCGCGGAGGCGAGGGATTGGACGGTGAGCGTCACGGGAGCCGCGGTGCGATTGCGCACGCGGACGGTGAACGTGGAACCGGTGCGCCCGAAATGGAGCCCGTCGAGAGCGGAAGGAGAGACTTCGAGCGGTGCGTAGAAATTACCGACGACGGGCGCCTCGAACCAATAGGCCTCATTGCGATCAACGCGCTCCTGACCGGTGGAATATATCTGCGCGGGATTCGTGGGACCGAGCGGGCCGCCGGTGTAGCGATAGATGCGGGTGTTGGCCGCGATCGCAGCGGGAAACGTGGCGAAGTAAGCGGCGAACGTCGGGAAAGAGCCGTTGGAGTTGCGCGTGGGAAAACCAAGAAACGTGGCGCCGTTGCGGACCCAGTTGCTCTCCGGGGGCATGACCCGCTGGGTGATCTGGACGTTGTAGGTCGCGGTGCTGGCGCCGCTGCACTCGACGAGGTATCCGGTCTGGCCGGTGAAATTCGCGAGGGTGGTTTGCGCGGGGAGACCGCGTTTCCAGATGCTCCACTCGGGCGTGCCCTGGGTGGGAATCAGCGGGGAGACGCCGAACTGGACCTGCGTGGGATTGGGGTTCCAACGCCACACGGAGATGACTTCGGGGTGAGCGGCGAAATGCTGATCGAGCGTGGCGTGGGAGGCGTCGCCGTGAAGGTAGATGGAATTCCAGCCACCCTTCAGCGTGTAAGCGGTGGTTTGCCACTGGGCGTGGGCGGAAGAGAGGAAGACACAGAAGAACGCGAGAAGGAGAGACGCGGAGAGGAGAAAGGAGGGGATTGAGATGGAGCGTGTTGTCCTCAA
>JANPIT010000898.1:0-6542 GCA_031425115.1 Opitutaceae bacterium
TGGCCGTCGAAGTCCGGGAGTTCGGCCGGGGCCTGAAAGATGTGACCTTCTGCGCCGTAGTCACCGCAGGTTTCTTCCAGCGCGACGCCACCGTCGATCCAGGAAACGTTCGCCCCCTCACGACTTAATTTCGGCTTTCGAACATAGGTGGAGCCGAGCGGTGCGGCGGTCTCGAAGGCGGGCAAAAGATTCGGGTGCCCGGGAAATAACTCCCAGAGAATCGGCAGCAGCCCTTTGTTGCTGAGCAGCATTTTCCACGTGGGCTCGATGAACTGCACCGGCTCGTGAGCGAGGTGCGGCGCGAACGCTTCGTGCCACAGCCATTCCCACGGGTAGAGCTTGAAGCAGTGAGTGACGCGCTGGCAGTCGAGATCGACAAAGCTCTTTTGAGCCGCGTCCCAACCCAGGTCGTCGATGTGGACCGTGCGCGTCGTTACGCCGGCCTGCTCGCAGGTGTCCCGCAGATAGAGCACCGTCTGCTCGTCTTCCGGATTCTGTTTCACGCTGCTGAAATGGAGCGTTGGTGAGACGCCGGCGCGGGTGGCCTGCTGGCCCCAACGCCGCCACGCTGCGATGAGGCGATCGTGAATCGAGTTGAACTGGTCCGCGCCCGGATGCGTGTCCTGCAACCAGAACCACTGTGCCACCGCCGCCTCGACCAATGCGGTCGGAGTGTCGGCGTTGTATTCGAGGAGTTTCGGTGCGCCGCGGCCGTCGAACGCCAGATCGAAGCGGCCATAAATGCTGAAGTCGTCGCGCTCCCACGAGCGAAGAATGGCCGGCACCGCGGTGGACGGAATGCCGAGCCGTTGCCACCAGCCGCGTTGAATGACGGCTTCGGCCGCGTCGATGCAGAGGAAATGGAGGGTGCGGGCCGCCGTCTCGAGGACGGCGATCTCCGCCGCGGAGAATTCATAGCACGCGGACTCATCCCAATAAGGGCCGTGCTCATGGGAGTGATACGTGAGGCCGACGCGCTCGACTTTTTCGCGCCAGTCAGGCCGGGGCGGGCAGCGGTGGCGTTGCATCAGGAGCGGATGGAGTGCGAATCGCTCGTGCTGCCGAAGCCGGATCGCGGGACGTAGACCCCTTGCACCCGATCATTGCGGCGCTGTTGCGCGAGCTGGGCGGCCTGAGGCGTGGGCGCGGAAATGTTCACGATGCTGCGGTGCGGCTGCGGCGCCCATTGTCCGCCCTGGTAATACATCCGACGGCCCGCGTCGTAGTCGTTGTAACGGCGCTCGAAGAAGCCGTGGAAGGGCGCGTGGTAATAGCCGGCACCGCCAATGTAGTAGTCGTTGGTGTAGTAGCGCTGCGCCGAGATGGGGGCTTCGGCGGCCGCCGCGGTCACAATCGCGCCGGTGGACACGCCACCCAGCAAGACGAGCCGGATCGAGGAACTGCGCTTCACGAGAAAGAACTTAGTGCGAACTCAACCGAGCATCGCCGCGGCGATAATGATGCACACGCCCAGGATCACGGATCCTGCGACGATCGCGGCGGCCACATTCTTGTGCTGCACGATCTCGTTGTGCAGATCGCCGGGTGTGCACTTGTCGAAAAGTTTGTAGCCGGCAATTGCGGCGATGATGCCGACCGCGGAAAAGAGGACCATGTAGCCCAGGGCCTGACCGAGCGTCTGAGCGTGCCACCCCGAGGGGGCGGCGTCAGCGGCTGTGGCGGTGAGGGGCATCGCGAGCAAGCAGAGCGGGAGTGCCGCAGAAACAAGACGAGTTTTCATAGAGCAATCGAAGGGGGACCTGCGAACGCTGCGAACCGCAGAAACCGCTGTCAACGGCCCGGCCGTTACACGCGGTTGGAATTTTTCTTCACGGAGGCTGCACGATGCAGTCGAAAGCGAAACGCGCGGCGAAAGGTTCGGAAATCAAGGGTGGGCCGTGCGCTCCGCGCGCGGTCGTGAGTGCGTCCGTCGACCAGTCGCGCACGGAGTGCACGACCCACCGCGTGCAGTTACTTCAAAAGCTCGAATCGCGTGGTGGGTTCGCCGCAGACCCATGCAACGCCCCGCAGCACGAGGATGCGGAACAGCGGATCGTCGAACGTCCACGTGTAGTGTCCGGGAATGCTGCCGAAGACGCGGCCGGGTCCATTTTGAAATGTCCAAACGAGGGGCCGCGCGGCACCATCGACCTCGGCTGTAGCCAAAATCTGGATGCGCGACACGTCGCCGAACATCGGCCAATACGGTTCGTCGAGCAGGGCGAGAGGCTTGAAGCCCCGGGTGATCGACTGCCCGGCGGACGCGGAGAATTTGAGCGTGACCGGCATGTGCCGGTATTTGGTGGGCCCGGGCTGCGCCGATAAACCGATGCGTCGGGCGAGTTCCTCCGGTGCCTTGTCGACGATGGTGGCAGCGTGAAACAGCACGAGCCCTCCGCCGCGTTGCTGGAACGCGTCGACGTCGGCGTAATGCGCGGCGCTCCAGAGTTTGTTGCGAAAATTCATCACGACGGCGTCTGCTGTGCGCCACTGTTCCGCGGACGGCCATTCCCACGCGGTTATGACGGTCACACCGACGGCGGGCGCCAGGAGGGTTTCCCACTTTTTCTGCCAGGCGGGGTAGTCGTGTTGGCCCGCGCCGTGGTCTTGTTTGCTCGCGACCAGCACGATCTTCAACGGCTTCGCCGAAGGCGCTTCGGGCGTGGGGCCCGGTCGTAGCACCGCCGCGATGTCTGCGGGGGAACGCACGGCGGGCGCGCTGACGAGATAGGTGAGGAGGTCGCGCACCTGGCCTTCCTTCAGCCCCTCCAACAGTCCGGGCGGCATCAACGAGAGCGGACTTGGACGAAGGTCGACGACATCGGTGCGGCGGATCACCTGATCTTTTCCGTCCGGGCCGACGATGCGCAGCCAATCGGTTTCCTGCGCGCGCACGTAGCCGGTGATCTCGCCGCCGGTGTGCAGCCGCACGGTGGAGGCGACGTAGTCCGGATTGATCATCGCGCTGGGCTCCTTGATGTCGCGCAGCACGGATGCTGCGTCGCGATGCGCCAGATTGCTCAAATCGGGCCCGAGGTTTCCGCCCTCGTTGCCGATGCGGTGACAGGTGGCGCAGACCAGCTGCTTGCCGAAAAACAACGCCCGCCCGCGCTCATAGTCGCCGTCGGCGAGTTCGGTTTTCTCGTTTTCCAACGGGGGCGGGCGCTGATGCGAAACGGCCCACGGCAGCAGCCATCCCGCCATGGGAATCGGCCGCACGGTGGGATCGGTCGCCGTGGTGGTCGTGGCGGTGATGAGAGCGGTGACGTCGGGCCCGGTTTGGAATTCCAAGGCCAGCAATTCCGCCTGGCCGGAGGGTCCGAGCGGAAGCTGCATCACGAACTTTCCAAGTGCGTCGGTCGTTGCTTCGGCCCGTCGCTGCTGCGCGAGCTTCGCGGAGAAAGGCGCACTGCTGCTGAGATGGAGCGTAGCGCTTGGACCAGGGGCAGTGAGCTGCGTGCGGACGTGCAAACGGCCGGTGCGTCGAGTGAGTTCGCGCAGGCGTTCGTGGTCAGCTGAGTTCGCAGTGAAGGCCTCGTTCACGGCACTATCGAGATGCGGGAACCAGCCTTTCCACTGGGCAGGCGAGGCGTTGTCGCTCGCGGTCCACGTGGCCTCGACGCCATTTAAGTCGTAGGCGAGATCGACCGGGTGGGGCGCGCCGGCGGATGTCGCGGCTTTTACGCTCGGGAGCGTGAGCGCGTAGGAGACGGATTGCGGATGCGGATCCGTGGTGAGCGTGAGCGTGCGGCGATCGGTGGAAAGGCGCGCGGCGACGACGCGCAGTTTCCCGCGCGGCGTGGCCTCCTGGCTTTTTACGGTCTTGTAAGGCGGCTTCAGCACCTCGAAACGGTCGGCGGCGGAAACGTGGTCGCCGAATTCGATCTTCATCGCTTCGGGCTGTTGCGCGCTGGACGGATCGATCGGCCGGTCGAAGGCAATCGTGAGCTCCATCGGTGCGGAAGCCCAGAGGGCGACCGGTTGGGGTGCGGCGGCGTCGGTGTAGTAAATTTTGAAGAGCTTCCCCTGGCCTTTTGGGCCCGTGCCCCAATCGGGTGTGCCTGTGTGACAGGCGACGTAGAGATCGCCACTGGGGGAGATCGCGACATCCATCGTGAGGAAGCCCAGCCGCGCGATGGTGGTCTCCTTGCCGATGTAGCCGGCCGCGGTCTTCACGAGACGCGTGCGCCAGATTTTGCCGCGGGATTCGCCCGCGACGAAGGCATCGTTCTCCCACCATGCGGGGCCGAAGCGCTGGCGGGCCCCGTTAGGTTCGTTGAAGACGAAGCCGCAGGTGGACTGATGCTGCGGCCCGAATCCGACAACCGGCGGTTCACTGATCAAATTGGGCAGGTATTTCTCGTGGCGGGGCGGAAAGCCGTAGTTACGCCCGAGCACGATGTGATTGAGCTCATCGAGTGGATTGCCCTCGGGGCACCACGTCTCTCCTTCCTGGTCGGTGACGAAGAGGTCGCCGTGGCGGTTGAAAGCGAGCGTGTAAGGAACTCGGATACCCGTGGCGACCGTCGTGAGCTGCTGCGTGGCGGGCGACCATTTTTGAATCGTGCCGCGCGGGCTGTTGAGGTCGTAACGCGAAACCCCGTCCTTCACCCGATATGGGTTGGCGTAGTTGGCTGTGAGCAGCCCGAAGTAGACATTCCCCGCGGCATCGAGCGTCACCGCGGTGGCGTCGACTCCGCCGGACGCCACGTCTGTGGCGGGCCAGCCGCTGGCGACAATGGTTTCGGTATCCGCTTTGCCATCACCGTCGGTGTCCCGCAGGAGCGAGACTTTGCCTTTGGATGAGACGTAGAGGCCATCTTTCGACCAGGCCATGCCGACGGGCACGCTGAGTGTCGTCTTCTCCCAGAAGAACGTGGCGGTGTCCTCGAGGCCGTCGCCGTCGGTGTCGGTGAGGATGTGGACGCGGCCGTCGTAGCCGAGCGCGCTGAGTTTTCCTTCCGGGGTGAAACGCAGATTATTGAGGTTGGTGAGCTGGACCGGTAGCTCGCGGACGGTGAACCCCGGCACGAGCAGCGAAACGGGTGCCTGGGCCGAAATGCTGACGACTGCGACGAGGAGAAAGGCAGCGGCAGCCCGGCAAGCGCGGAGTAGCCTGCGGCTCATGGCGCCGTCCTCCACGTCTCATCGAAGAAGCCCGCATCCACGATCTTGCCCGGCCAGCGCGGGCCCGGCGCTTCGCGCAGATCGACGATGGCGTAGTCGGGGAGCTTCGGCGTCTGCAGCGAGTTCGTGCCGTAAGCTTCGTCGCGAAAATCGATCCCGCTGTTCAGCACCACATAGCGCTGCGGCGAACTGAGAGGATTCGGAAAGATCAGCACGGGCGCGTGGTGGGCGGCGTCGTAGTTCTTGCCGCGGAACGAAAGCGTCTGCGCCGTCCAGGTCAGGGGCGCTTTGCCCGTGGCCAGCACGCGGGTGATGAGTTTGTTGGAGGACGCGTCTCCCCACAGCACGACGTGGTAATTTGCGAGGTCCTCGGCGGTGACGGCGGTGTCGTCCTTCACAAGGAGTTCCCCGCGAAAAATATCGCGCCACAGCTTGGTCGCGTGCGCGAGTTCCGCGGTGACCCACGCCCCGATTTTGTCGTTCAACGGCCGGCCTGTCGGCCGCACGAAGAGAAACGGATCCATGAAGGCGTCGTCGATCGGACCGCTCAGCCCCGGCTGTTTGCGCATCTGCTTTCGCCAGCGCGCATCGCTGAAGTTAGCGTCCTGAAACGTCCAGCGGCCGTTCTCCTTCACCAACCAATAGTAGGGCTCTACTTCGCGGAGCGTGACGGGTTGTCCGTCGACCGTCACCGCGCGGCGCTCCGCCTGGTCGAGCTTCACGGTGAAAGCAGCGACGTTGCGGGTGGTCACCACGAGTTCGTCGGGGGTCGTAAAACGCACGTGCACGTCGGCACGCTCCCACGATTTCTCCAGCTCCATAATCTTGATCCGGCTGGAGCTCGCGTAACGCAACGTGTAGGTGGTCAGGTGGTCTTCGGTGGGCCAGACAGCGCGGCCCTTGGCGACGAGCGCATCGAGGCGCGCGGCGAGCGTGGCCTTGGTGTCGGGATGATACTTGTGCTCGGTTTTGGGCCCGATCAGTCGCTCGAGTTTCAGGCCTTCTTTCGCCATCGCCTCCTCCATGATCTCGGACGCCTGCCGCTGCGGGTCGAGTTCGCCGGTGTAGGCGATCGTGGGGACGTTGGCGAAGTTCGCGGCGTATCCGGTCGCGTCATACCAGCGCCAAAGTTTCTGTTCCCAGTCCGTGCGCTCCGGTTTGCCGGGTGCGAGCGCTTTGTTGTAGGCGGCGGTTTCCGCGAAGCCTGCGCCGGGTGAGGACGCGGCCCATAACCCCGGATAGTGGGCCGTCAGGTGCCAGGTGCTCGCGCCCCCCATGGAAAAGCCACGCACCACGATCCGATTCGCATCGATTGCGAAGTGACGGCGCACGGCGTCCATCGCCTCAAAGACATCTACTTCGCCGGCGAATTTCGTGGCGTTGCAGAAGCGACCGTAGGGATGGAGCACGATCGC
>JANPIT010000899.1:0-2017 GCA_031425115.1 Opitutaceae bacterium
CGGAGTGCTGCGGCCCCTTAGACGACGCTCAAGCCAGAGCGCGGTCTCCGCGGCGGCTGACGCCGCAAACCAAAACACCCGCCCGACGCGGCCGGTTTTTTGTGCTCATCGTGGGGCGACTTGGGGGCCCTGTCGTCGCGCTAAATACCACGGTCCCGCCAAAACCGTTTACACGCGCCCGCGGAGGACGCAGAGCTTTACCTTTGCCGGCCAACTCTCCTCTTTCTGCCCCACTCCCCTTTTCATTCCGCATGCGTCTCACCGGAAAAACCGTCTTGATCACTGGCGCCTCCAAAGGAATCGGCCGCGCCCTCGCGCTCGGCTGCGCGCGAGAGGGCGCCAATGTCATTCTTAATTACAACTCGGACCGCGCCGGCGCGGAGAGCGCCGCCCAGGAAGTCCGCGCGCTCGGCCGCGAGGCGCTCGTCGTCGGCGCCGATCTCGCCAAGGTGAAACAGATCGACCGCATGTTCGCGCGCGCCCGGAAGAAATTTCCGCGCCTCGACGTGTTGATCAACAACGCCGGGCTCACGGGTTGGGCCAGTTTCTTCGACACCACCGAGGCGAAGTGGGACGTCGTCCTCGATACCAATCTCAAGGGCACGTTCTTCTGTTCGTTGGCCGCGGCTCGCTGGATGCGCGACACCAAGACCGCCGGCAGCATCGTCAACGTCTCGACGCAATGCGCCCAACTCGCCGTCACCAACCTCGTCGCCTACGGCACGAGCAAGGCCGGCATCCACGGCCTCACGAAGCAACTCGCGATCGAACTCGCGCCGCTCGGTATTCGCGTCAACACGTTCGCGCCGGGGCCGGTCAACGTGGACCGCAACCTCAAGGACGATCCCGACTACAAGGATGTCTGGGGCGCCATGATCCCACTGGGGCGCACGGCGGAGACTGAGGAGATGGTCGGTCCGGCCCTCTTCCTCGCGTCACAGGATTCCAGTTACGTCACCGGCCAGACGTTCTACGTCGATGGCGGCTGGACGGTTCAGGGCATGGTGCCCGCCAGCAATGTCCAGAAAGCCGCGAAGAAAAACAAATAGCGCCGACGTCCTCCACCCTGCCACTTGCTCTGTCACTTCCGTTGCAGAAAAAACTCTCCCGTCCCCCTCCTCCCCCTATGTTCCGCCTCTTCCAAACTTCCTCCGGCCTCGTCGTTGAATCGGCCGGCCGCTTCGTCGCCACGCCGTCGCTAACCCTCGACGCCGTGTTTCAATCTACAGATGCCGCCGCACTGCTGCGGGGCGCGCTCGTCAACGCAAAGCCGGTCGCCGCCAATCCGGCGCACGGTCCGCTCGACGCGCCGCTGCAATCCCAGGAAGTGTGGGCCGCGGGCGTCACTTATTTCCGCAGCCGCACGGCGCGGATGGAAGAATCGAAAGACGCCGGCGGCGGGACGTTCTACGACCGCGTCTACGAAGCCGACCGGCCAGAGTTGTTTTTCAAAGCGACGCCGCACCGCGTCGCGGCGCCGGGCACGCCCGTGCGGATTCGCGCCGACGGCAAGTGGAACGTGCCGGAGCCCGAGCTGACGCTCGCGATCAATTCCGCGGGAAAAATTTTTGGTTACACCATCGGCAACGACATGAGCTCGCGCGATATCGAGGGCGAAAACCCGCTCTATCTCCCCCAAGCCAAGGTCTACCACCTCAGCGCGGCACTCGGACCGTGCATCGTCGTCACGGATACGCTGCCGCCGCCCACGACGGCTATCGCGATCGAGATCCGCCGCGGCGGCACGGTGGCCTTCAAAGGCGAGACTACGGTGGGTCAGATCAAACGCCCGCTGCCCTCCCTCGCGGAATGGCTTTTCCGCGAAAACAGTTTCCCGCACGGCGCGTTCCTCATGACCGGCACCGGCGTCGTCCCGCCCGATGCGTTCACCCTCCAGAGCAAAGACGAAATCCGCATCACGATCGAACCGGTGGGCACGCTGATTAATCCGGTGGCCTGAATGGTCTCCCACTAACGCAGCGAGGGCGCTGCGTCTCCAGATAAACCCAATCTCTTT
>JANPIT010000900.1:0-11428 GCA_031425115.1 Opitutaceae bacterium
TTGCGGCGGGCGGATTTTATCATCGTGCTGGAAAACGGTCGGATCGTGCAGCGCGGCACGCACGAGCAGCTCATGCGGGAGCCGGGGCCGTATCTGCATGTCGCGAGCCTGCAGCTCGTGGATAACCGCGAGCTGCAACAATTGAAACTGCGGGAGGGCATCGCATGAGCTCTCACCTGGTTTTGACGAGAACGATTGTGACTACGTTACGGGAGGCCGGCGGATGAAGAAGATGTCATCTGCACTCTTCGAATCCCGCGACGTGGGTTTGGTCCGCCGCGTGCGTGATGAGGATGAAGACGAGGAGATCCAAAAGCCGCTCGAGTGGTCGCTGATTCGCCGATTGTTCACCTATGCGGCGCCGGTGCAGCGCAAGCTTACCGCGCTCACCATTCTGACGGTGATTCGAGCGATCCAGCTCCCCTCGTTCGCGTGGCTGACGGCACTCGTGATCAACGGCCCGATCGCGCGCGGTGACATCGGGCTGCTGGCGCTCGGCGTTGGCGGCTATGCGCTCCTGGCGCTCTCGACCGACGGCCTGTTCCATTTCCGCCAGCGCTACGCGCTCGAGATCGGCGAGACGGTGGTGAACGGACTGCGCGCGGAAGTCTTCGCCAAGACGCAGCGGCAGCCGATGAGCTTTTTCCACCGCGTGAAAATCGGGCGGATCATCGGCCGCGTGACCAGCGACGTGGAGGCGCTGCGCGTCGGCATCCAGGACGTGCTCTTCGTCAGCGCGATACAGGGCGGACAAATGGTGTTCTCCGCCGTCGTGATGGCGTGGTCGGACTGGGTGCTGTTCTGCGTCGTGCTTGGCCTCGCACCGATTCTCTGGGTGATCAACCGTCATTTCCGCGTGAAGCTCAGTCATTACTCGCGCGCGGCGAGCGACAGCTTCAGTCGCGTGACGGCCACGCTGGCGGAGTCGGTGAACGGGATCCGGGTCACGCAAGGTTTCGTGCGGCAGGAAACCAACGCCGGTCTCTTCCGACATCTCCTCGCGGATCATTCGCGTTACAGCGTCGCGCTCGCGCGGACGTCGGCGATCCTCACGCCGATCCTCGAGCTGAACAGCCAGTTCTTCGTGGCGGTGCTGCTCATGTTCGGCGGATGGCGGGTGTATCACGGTTACATGGACGTCGGCGCGCTGATCACGTTTTTCCTACTCGCGAACCAATTTTTCGCACCGATTGCCGTGATCGGGAATCAATACAACCAAGCGCTCGTCGCGATGGCGGGCGCAGAACGGGTTTTCAAACTGATCGACACGCCCCCGGACTGGGAGGATGCGCCGGACGCGGTGGCGTTGCCCGATCCCCGGGTGACGTCACCGGGAAATGGAGACGTGGCGCCCTCGCCGCGGGTTGGGGGAGCCGGGGCGGGCGGGGGCGCCGGCCCGCCAGGGAACCGCGGCATGCGGGTGGAATTCAAAAACGTGTCGTTCGGCTACGATCCCGCGCGGCTCGTGCTGCACGACGTGACGTTTGCGGCGGAGCCGGGTCAGGCCATCGCGTTGGTCGGGCACACCGGCAGCGGGAAGAGCTCGATCATCAATCTCGCCTCCAAGTTTTATCTCCCGACGGCGGGGGAGCTGCGGCTCGATGGTCGCGAAATCCGGACGCTGACCAGCCAGTCGCTGCACCGGCAGATGGGCATGGTGCAGCAGCAGAATTATCTCTTCAGCGGCACGGTGCTCGAGAACATCCGCGTGGCGCGCCCGGGCGCGACGGAGGCGGACGTGCGCGAGGCCGCGACCCGGCTCGACTGTATCGATATTCTGGATGCTCTGCCGGACGGATTGCACACCGACGTCGGGGAGCGCGGGGCCGCGCTCTCCGTGGGCCAGCGGCAGCTCGTGTGCTTCACGCGGGCGCTGATCGCCGACCCGCGCCTGGTGATTCTCGACGAGGCGACGAGTGCGATCGACGCGTTGACGGAGGCGCGGCTCCAGCGCGCGCTCGTGGCGCTGTTGCGCGGGCGCACGAGCTTCGTGGTGGCGCATCGCCTCAGCACGATCCGGCACGCCGACCTCGTGCTCGTGCTGGATCAGGGGCGAATCATCGAGCGCGGCACGCATGCGCAGTTGCTCGCGCACGGGGGACATTACGCGGCGCTTTACCGGCAATTCGTGCAGGTCGATGAGCGCGCGTGACGGCGCGCGGCGACGAAAACAGCGACTTGCGCAAGCGTTCTACGAGGGCGGCGCGCGCGTTCTCCCTCTAGAAAGTTGAAGATTTTCCTATGCAAACGCGCGTTTTTCCCTCTAGAAGTGCGTTTGTCTCAGAGGGAAAGCGTAACAAACCCAAACTCATTATGGCTAAAAAAGCTGCTCGTAAACCGAATGCTGCGTTCATGAAACCGGTCACGCCCGACGCGACACTTGCTGCTGTCGTTGGCGCGGCCCCGTTGCCACGCACGGAGCTCACCAAGAAGCTCTGGGCCTACATCAAGAAGAACGGTCTGCAGGACAAGAAGGTGAAGACCCAGATCAACGCGGACGACAAACTGAAGGCCGTGTTTGGCGGCAAGAAGTCGGTCTCGATGTTCGAGATGACGAAGCTCGTCTCGGGTCACGTCTCCTAAGACTCGCTCGTTTTTTCAAAACCGCCGCGAATTCATTCGCGGCGGTTTTTTTGTGGCTGCTCCGCCCGGCGTTGGACCGTTCGGGGTTGCGCGGATTGTTCCTGATGATTGAACAGGGGTCATCTTTTCCTGCGTGCCGCCTGCCGCCCCCATGTCGTCCCACCAATCGAGGAAGCTAAAGACCGCCGCGGCCTGGATGGCGATTTCCCTCGCGGGATTGGTCGTGGGAGCCTTGGCCTATCGGGACCGTGAGGCCGAGATGCGCGAGCAACTGGTGCGGAGTGCGGCGCGGGTCGCCATCGCGTTCGATGGCGAGAACCTGCGCGACCTGCCCGCGCCGCGCGCCAATGAGCTGCGTGGGCGATTACAGAAGTTCAAGGCGCTCGATCCGCGCGTGCGTGCCCTGTATGTTTTCGGAGTGGCGGCGGATGGCGCGCCGCTGCCGGTGATCCTCGACTCGACGGAAGGCGGCGTAGCGCAGTTGGCGGGGGAGGGAGGTGGCACACGCACGCTCAAGACGAGCGCGTGGCAGGAGGCCCTGCGCTTGAATCAGCCGACGATGGTGGCGCCGCAACGCGACGCCATCGGGCGGTGGGCCGCGGCCTTTGCCCCCATCGCTAACGTCACGGGCCAGCCCCGGTTCTTGCTTGGCATCGATCTCGACGTATCCGGCTGGAATGCCACGTTGGCCCAGGCCGCGTTTCAGGGCGCGTTTTACGTTTGGATTCTCCTGGGTCTACCCTGGACCGCGTGGTTGGTCATGCGTCGGCAGCACGAGCAGCGCGAAGTGATTCGCAATCTCTCGGAGGCGATGGAGCAGAGTCACTCGGCCATCATGATCGTGGATTTGGGCAGCCGGATCGAATACGCCAATCGCGGACTCTGCCAGCAGATGGGCTTTTCGCGCCGCGAGTTGATCGGCCGGCCGTGGCGGGATTTTCAGGTGCCGGATACGTCCGATGGGCTGCTCTCGGATTTGGTGGCGACGGTGCGCGCCGGGCGCCCCTGGGAGGGCGAGTGGTTCAATCAACGCAAGGATGGGACCATCTATCCGGTGCGCGGTAAGATCACACCAGTGAAGCATCGCGATGGCTCGTTGTCGTGCTTCGTGGGGATTTTCGACGACGTGACGGAAACGAAGGGCCGGGAGGCCGAGCTCCGCGAGGCGCGCGATGCGGCATTGGCCGGCGATCGGGCGAAGGGCCAGTTCCTCGCCACGATGAGTCACGAAGTGCGGACGCCGCTCAACGGCATCGTGGGTTTTACCAGTCTGCTGCTGGAGACGCCGCTTACAAACGAGCAACGCGAATATGTCCAAACCATCCGCATGAGCACCGAGGCGCTCATCCAGTTGACCGGTGACATCCTTGATTTCGCGCGGATCGAGTCGGGTAAATTGAAACTGGATCCCCTCGCCTGCGACCCGCGCGAGTGCGTGGAGGACGCGCTCGATTTACTGGCGGCGAAAGCCGCGGAGAAAAAGGTCGAGTTGCTGCATCGGGTGGGTCCCGATGTGCCGGCCGCGATCGTGACGGATGGGGGCCGACTACGGCAGGTGCTCGTCAATCTGATCGGCAACGCGGTTAAGTTTACCGAACGCGGTGAGGTCGAGGTGAGCGTGGCGGTGGTGCCCGAGGAAAAGTCCAAGCCCGCGGGACCCACGAGTGAGATCATGCTCCAATTCATCGTGCGCGACACGGGCATCGGCATCGCGCCGGAGCACCATGTGAAACTGTTTCGTCCCTTCACGCAGGTCGATGAGTCGACCACGCGCCGCTACGGTGGCACGGGGCTGGGTCTGGCGATTTGCCGAAACTTGGTCGATCTGCTGGGCGGGACAATTAGCGTGGCAAGCGAGATAGGCGCGGGCTCGGCGTTCACGTTCACGATCAAGGCAACCAGTGCAGCGCCGCTGCCGCCGGTGCGCGATTTGGGCGGCTTGAAAATTGGTCTGGCCGTGCGCCCGGGCCCGCTGCGCCGCGAGTTGGTAGAGCTGTTGCGGAGCTGGCGCGGGGAGGTCATCGAGGCGGACCTTCCCGAACACCTGTCGCCGGACACGTGCGAGGTTGCGCTGGTCGAGGCCGGCGATGAGATCGCGCGTGATTCAGCGCAGCCCGACGTGAAGCCGGGCTTGCCCGCCGAACGAACCTTCGGGCTCGTGCCGATTTCGCTGCCGAACAAATTGCGCTCGGCGCTAAGGACGCACTTCCGGCTGCTGATCAACAAACCCATCCACCACGACGCGCTCTATGCCCTGCTCTCGGGCTCCCGGCCCGCGACTGCGGGGTCCAGGGTCACACCTGCGACGCATTTTGGTCTGCGCGTCCTGGTCGTCGAAGACAATTCGATGAACCAGCGCCTGGTGCACCGCGTGCTGACCAACCTCGGTTGTTCTTCCACGATGGTCGGCGGTGGCCGTGAGGCTTTGGCGCAGCTCACAACGCGTGCCGACGACTTCGACGTGGTGCTCCTGGATTTGCACATGCCGGAAATGGACGGTCTGACGGCACTGAGCGAAATCCGCGCGGGCCGCGCCGGGGAGCGGGCGCAGGCGATGTGGATCATCGCGATCACCGCCGATGTGCGGGAAGAGCAGCGCGCGCGCGCTCTCGAGGCGGGCATCAACGATTACTTGACCAAGCCGCTCAACCTGACGGAGCTCGAGCTCGCGCTGAAGCGTTTCCGCCACGATCGCGTTGCGCGGACGCGCTAGGAATTGGCGCGGCGGCCTTCGCCGATCCGTTCATGCTTCCAGCGCGGCAGCGATCTGCTTGCAGGAGGTTTTGAGGATTTCGAGCCGCGCGAAGCGTTTGTTGTCCGCCGGCACCAGGTGCCACGGCGCCTGGCCCCGATGCGTGAGGGCGAGCATATCGCCGACCGCAACTTCGTAGGCGGCCCACTGCCGCCGGTTGCGCCAGTCCTCCGAATTGATCTTGTGGCGCTTGTAGGGCGTCTCCTCGCGGTGCCGGAAGCGGCGGAGCTGCTCCTCGGGCGAGAGGTGCAACCAGAATTTCAATACGATGATCCCGTGGCCCGTGAGCTGGGCCTCGAAGTCGTTCAGCTCGGCGTAGGCGCGGCGCCACTCCGCGTTCGTGCAAAACCCCTCCAAGCGTTCGACCAGGACGCGCCCATACCAGGAACGGTCGTAGATCGTCACGCGACCCGCGCGCGGGACATGGCGCCAAAAGCGCCACAGGTAGTGGTGGGATTTCTCCTCGTCCGTCGGCTTGGCGATCGGGATCACGCGGTAATCGCGCGCGTCGATCGCGGTGGTGAGGCGCCGGATCGCGCCGCCCTTGCCGGCGGCGTCCCAGCCCTCGAAGACCCATATCACCGACCGCCCCTGCTGCGACGCGGCCCGCACGGCGCGATTCAAACGGCCGAGCCATTTGTCGCGCTTGGACTCGTAATCGCTTTCAGAGAGATGCTGGTCGAGCGCAAGTGCGCGGAGGCGACGCAGGCCTGCGGGCCGGAGGGCGGCGGTGCGCCCTGGCTTGACCGCGGGCCTGGACTTGCCGTGCTTCCGCAAGTGACTGTGGAAGGCGCCGAGCAATAGATCGGCTACCGCGACGTTGCGCGCACGCACGTCCGCGGCCTCCACGAGGTGCCAGGGCGCATACGCGCGATGCGTGGCATGGCGCATTTTTTCGGCCAGACGCGTGCGATGTTGATAGGCGCGATGGTGTTTCCAGTCGTCCGTGGAAACGCGCCACGCCGTGTCGGGATCGGCTTCGAGTTCGCGCAAGCGGTCTCGCTGTTCCGCTTTAGAGAGGCGCAACCACACTTTCACGATCAAGGCGCCATCAGCTGCGAGCAGTCCCTCGAAATGCGCGAGATGGCGCAGCGTCTCGTCAAACGCCGTGAGCTCGAGGGCGCTGCGGGGATCCTCCGCCAGCGCTTCGGTGTGCCAGCCGCCGGCATAAATTGCCATGCGGCCCCGCGGCGGCAGCGAGCGCCAGTAGCGCCACATCGCGGGCCGTTCGCGCTCTTCGTCGGTGAGATCGTGGAACGCGAAAGTCTCCACGCCGCGCGGGTCGAGCCAGCCGTTGAGGATGTTGACGATCTCGCCGCGGCCGGACGCATCGTCGCCGGCGATGACCAGCAGCACGGGAAACGGCGCTGGTTGCAGCGAAACCTGGAGCTGCACGAGAGCCTCGCGCAGGGCGGGCACCCGTTTCTCGTAATCGCGTTTCGACATCCGCTGCACCTCGCTCGCCTTCGGCATGTGGGCGCAAGAAAAGCGGCGCGCGCGGCGTTGTCCAGCGTTGTGCTGCGGCGATCGCCGTAGTGGCGCCGGGCGCACGAGGCGCGCGCTCAACCCCCGGCGGGGGTGGCGACGGGCACCGGCGGGGTCGCGGCGTCGAAGGGCGCGTGCGATTCGCCGAGTGCGCGGGCGCGTCGGCCGAGGGCGTCATACGTCGCGTATTTGTAGAGTTCGCCGAGGGTCGGATAGTTGAAACACGTCTCGATAAAGAGATTCGCGCCCGCGCCGGCGTGGAGCGCGACGAGGCCGACATGCACCAGCTCGCTGGCCTGCTCCCCGATCGCGTGCACCCCGAGCAGCTTCAGGTCGTCGCGCGCGAAGAGGAGTTTGAGGAAGCCGTGGCGCGCGCCGATGATCTGGCCCCGGGCGTTGGCATCGTAGTGCGCGACGCCGGCGACGTAGGGCACGGCGTTTGTCTTCAGCGACGCCTCGGTTTCCCCGGCCATGGAGCATTCGGGAATGGTGTAGATGCCGTAGGGGAGAATGGGCGCGACGCGCGTTTTATATTTCAGATCGAACGCGTGCACCATCGCGACGCGGGCCTGCTCCATCGACGTTGCGGCGAGGGCGGGAAATCCGATCACGTCGCCGACCGCGTAGATATGGGAGGCCGCGGTCTGGTAGTTCGCGTTGACGTCGATGAGCCCGCGCTTGGCCGGGGCGAGACCGGCCGCGGGGAGCGCGAGACGGTCGGTGTTGCCGCTGCGGCCGGCGGCGATGAGCAAGGTGTCGACTGCGACCGTGTCACCGGAGGCGAGCGTGGCCGTGAGGGCCTCGGGCGTGATGGCGACGGAGGCGACGGTCGCGTTGAAGCGCAGGTCGATGCCCATCTCGGTCATGCTGCGCGACAGCAGCTGCGCGACGTCGTCATCAAGGAAAGTGAGCAACCGATCGCGGCCTTCGAGCAGTGTGACGCGGATACCGAGCGCGGAAAACATGCAGGCGTATTCGCAGCCGATGACGCCGCCCCCGACCACCAGCATCTCGTTCGGGATTTCGTGCAGGTCGAGAATCGTATCCGAATCGTAGACACGCGGGTCGTGAAACGGAAAAACCTCCGGTCGAAACGGGTGCGCGCCCGTGGCGATGAGCACGAAATCGCTCGTGAGGATTACGTCGGGTGCGTCGAGCTTCTGCACCCGCACCGTATGGGAATCGATAAACGAGGCGTGGCCGTGGAGCAGCTCGATCTGGTGGCGGCGGAGATTGGCAGTGATGCGCGCGTGCTCCGTGTGCTGCACCTGGCGCTCGCGATAGAGGAAGTCGCGTGCGGTGACTTTATCGCGCAGCGACATCTTCACGCCGTAGAGGCCGCGTTGGCGGAAGCCGGAAAGGTAGAGCGCGGTCTCGCGCAGTGTCTTCGAGGGCAAGGTCCCGGTGTTGGCGGCGGCGCCACCGAGGACCGACTCGCGTTCGATGAGCGCGACCCGCTTGCCGAAATACGCGGCCTGGGCAGCGCCTTTCTCGCCGGCCGGGCCGGAGCCGATCACGATCAGATCGAAGTGCGTGGAGGACATGGCGACGCGGCACGCTGGAGCGCGGCGGCGGTGGGGTGAGCTGCAGCATGGTCGGCGGGCGGCGGAAGTAAATCCTGCAGTCGCGCTCCAGGTTCGTGCCGTTTTTCAGCCGATGCGTTTCTATGTCGCGACCGAGACACGGAAACGCATCGGCGCAGAGGGGCACATCGGCGCAGAGGTGGACGGCGGATTTTGGTTCGCGGCGAAACGGGGGCGCGCCACGTTGGTTGGCTGCCCATGTCGCCTGCCCGATCCACCGAACATTCCCGCGCCCTGCTGATGCTGGTGCTCGCGAATTTTTTCTGGGGACTGAGCTTCCCGCTGATCAAGGCGATCATGCTGCTGCAGGCCAAACTGGTGCCGGCGGCGAGTTCCTGGTTCCACACGCTCTATGCGGTCGCGCCGCGCTTTCTGCTGGCGCTGGGATTGCTGGCGGTGCTGCGCCGCGGTTGCTGGCGCGCGACGGCGCGGGAGTGGAAACAGGGCATGATTATCGGGCTCTTCGCTTGTGGCGGCATGCTGCTGCAGAACGATGGCCTGCAGTTCACGGCGGCGAGCACCTCGGCGTTCCTGACGCAGCTCTACGCGATCATGATTCCCGTCTGGGTGGCGGTGCGCGCGCGGCACAATCCCGGTGCGCTGATCTGGACGTGCTGTGCGCTCGTGCTGGCAGGCGTGGCGATTCTCGGGCAGTTTAACTGGTCCAACATGAGCTTTGGGCGGGGCGAGTGGGAAACGCTGCTGTGCTCGGTTTTCTTCATGGGCCAGATCCTGACGCTGGGGCGTAAGGATTTTGCCGACAACCGGCCGGCGCAGATCACGTTTGTCACCTTCGTCACTCAGGCGGTGATTTTCGTCGGATTGGTGGCGATCACCGCGCCGGGCCTCGATGCCGTGCTCATCCCGTGGCAATCGCCGGCGTGGATCGGGTTCACGGTCGTGCTTACGGTGTTCTGCACCGTCGGGGCGTATTCGTTGATGAATGCCTGGCAGCCGAAAATCAGCGAAACCGAAGCGGGCTTGATCTACTGCATCGAGCCGATTTTCGGCTCGGTGATGGCGCTGTTTCTGCCGGCGCTGTTTTCGATCTGGGCCGGGATAAATTATCCCAATGAAACCGCGACGTGGATGCTCCTCGTCGGCGGCGGATTGATCACGCTCGCGAACGTGTTGCTGCAGCTCAAGCCGCCGCCGAAGGAGTGACCATCAACGCGGCGGCGTGGTGGTGCTCGGAGGAGAGCCGTGCGCGGGAACGACGATGACCGAACGCTCGCCGGAAGGGGCTACGACCGTCGCATCGCCGCCGCTGGTGCCGAAGGTCATCACTTGCACGTTGGAGGTTGTGGCCTCGCGAATGTTGCCGCCGCCGGCGCCGTCAAGGGCAGGCGCGTTGTTAATGAAGACCTGACGCGTCGCGCCCGCGGTGTTCACGCCGGCGGGTATGACGGGGTAAACGCTCTGGCCCGGACCGCCGAGCGTGAGCGCGCCGGGCATGCCCGGTTGCGGCGTGGTCGCGTAGGCGCTGCCACTTTGGAGCATGTTCATCCACGAGGAGCTTTGAGCATACGCGTCGGCCGCTTCGCCGCCGAGCGCGCGCGTGAGATCGGACTTCGCGCGCGCGGCGAGCTCCTGAATTTGCGTGCGGCGCTGCGGGAATGGCGCCGCGGCGTCGCCGGCGATGCGCTGGGACTCGGTGGCAAACGATTCGCGCGTCGCGAGCACTTGATTGGTCGTCGCCGGGGGCAGGTTGAGACGCGAGACGAGGCCGTCGACGATGCGGACATCGGGGTCGGCGGAGCGGCGCAGCGCACTGAAGCGATCCGCGCCGACGGCGGCGCGCAGATCAGCCTCAAGCTGGCGCTCGGCCTCGCTGCGAGCGCGCAGTGTTTCTGGCGAGATGCGACCGGTCAGCGCGTCCCGCGGAAATTTTTCGTCGAAGGTTTTTTGGAGCGCGAAGATTTTCTGAAACTCCGCTTCCGACTCGATGGCGTCGCCGTAGCGGTTGCGCACGGTGGCGCCGCTGGGTGAGGTGCGCATGTCGTAAGCGAGCTGCTCGGCGGGCGTGAGCAGCGCAGCGATGTCGCGATCGCGCTCGGCGCGCAGGAGTCGGAGCTTCTCCCGATCCGAGGCGAGCTGCACGCCGCCCGAGGAGAACTTGGCCATCATCTCATCGTAATCCTGCGTGATGCGGCGGAGCGCGTCGCGTTTCTCGGGAGAGAGAAAGGCAAACTGGGAACCTTCCGCGCCGGCCAGGCCGAGGTCGATCGTATCGCCGAAGGCGGCGGAGAGCGCATCGGTGAGCTCGCGGCGGGCGAGCAGTTGTTGTTCGCGTGAGCCACTGGCCGTCCCGCGGGCGCGCCACCAACTCGCATCGGTCGTGGCGGCACGGGCCGTGCGAGCGCGATCGGCGATTTTGCCCAAGGCACGGGCGAGTGCGATCTCCCGGGCCACGGAGGGCGAAAGCCCCGCGGCTTGGAGCGCGGCGGCGTCACCGGCCGCGAGCGCGTCTCGCAAGGCGCTGTCGCGGCTCGTAGGAGTCACGGTAGCGGACGGTGCGATCGGTTTGTTTGCAGGTGACGGCGCGGGGCTTTCGGTCCGTGAGCGGGTGACGTAGACCCCGACGAGCGCGAGGTTGGCGACGAGCGAGGCCGTGAGAAGGAGGGAGGTGGGTTTCACGAATGAAGAAGGGTCGAGTTAAGCTGAGCGGCGCGGCCTCGTGAATTTGTCTAAACAGAGCGCACGGTGCTGCTGAGCGTGGGCGCGCGGCCCGCCTCGGACTTACGGCACCTCGTAAACTTCCACGAGCGCCTCGCCGGTGCCCGCGGTGTGGTTGGGCGAGCTGGTGACTTGAGCGGTATAATTGCCGGGGGGCAGCGAGAGGAGCAGGGCGGCATCGCGCGAAGTCGAGGTGAGGACAAAGGCCCCCACCTGGAGGGCGGTGGTGGCGACGCTGACGGCGTTGGTCGCCTCGTGCCAGTTGTCGTTCGTGGCCACCATCACGCCGTGGCGGAAAAGCGTGAGCTGCGGATCCGCGAGCGCCGTGCGCAGGCCGAAGTTCGCGAGC
>JANPIT010000901.1:0-4007 GCA_031425115.1 Opitutaceae bacterium
GCGGCGTCTATTTTCGCTGGGCCGCCGCGATCGTAGAGGATCACCCGACCGGAGTGGGCTTGAACAACTGGTCGTATGCGGTGAGCAAAACCTACGGAGCGAAAGCGGGGTTCTATTACGAGGATTACGATGACATTAAGGGCGACCCCGATAAGGCCGATTTGCCGTCGATTCGCTACGCGGCGCCGGCCCACAGTCTCGCAGCGCTGACTGCGGGCGAGCTTGGCTTACCTGGTCTGGCCGTCTTCGGTTTACTCTGGCTCCGCTGGTTTCACGTCGGCATGGGCTTCCTTTGGCGTCGCCTCAATAGCGATCCGACGCATCGCATGGGCATCGGATTCCTCTTCGCCATCGCCGGCATTTTCATGCAGAGCGTGACCGAGTGGACCTATCGGCAGTCGACGATTTTTCTGACGTTCTATCTCATGCTCGGGGGGCTCGCCAGCTTGCACTACGCGCGCAAGCACGTCGTGCCAGAGGTGGTGGAAGAGGAGCCGGAGTTTGATGAAATCGAGATCGAAACGACGCGGCCGCAAGCCTCGGTGGCGGGAGCGAGGAGATAACGTCATGCGGATCGCTCACCTGCTGAGAAAATACAATCCGGCCGAGTGGGGTGGCACCGAAACGGTGATCCACCAGCTCTTCGAGGGCCTGCGCGCGCAAGGCGCGGAGTCGGTCGTGTATTGTCCACGTTTACCGGATACGCCCACCGGGCGGGAGGGCGGGGCCAATGGTCAAGGTGCCCCGGGCACGAATGGTCACACGGTGCGCGATCCACTGGCGGAAGCGGGTTGCCTGGTGAACCGCTTCAAAGCCTGCGTGCCGATTTGGGGTATCTCCAGCGAGCAGCGCCGGCAGATGGTGTCGGTGGGCGGCAACCTGATGTCGTTCGATCTGCTGCGTTCCCTCTGGACCGCTCCGCGACTCACCGTCGTGCATTCGCATGCGCTGGGGCGCGTGGGGGGCATCGGGCTGACGGTGGCCCGGCGCCGCAAGTTGCCTTTCGTCGTTACCGTGCACGGCGGCGTCTACGATCTGCCGGAAGGACTGAAAAAAGCCTTCAACGAGACGGCCATCCGCGGGTTCGAATGGGGCAAGCCCTTTGGCTTTTTGCTGCGCGCGCGCCGCGTGCTGCAGGAGGCCGATGCGATTATCACCTGTAACCAGCGTGAGGCCGACTTGATCCGGTTGAAGCATCCGGACCGGCGTGTGGTGGTTCAGCCGCATGGCGTGCCCGCGCGAATTTACGACACGGATCATCGCGCCGCCGCGCGCGCGGCGTTCCCGCGCATCGTGGGTCGCGATGTCCTGCTTTCCGTGGGCCGGATCGACCCGGTCAAGAATCAGGGCTGGCTCGTCGAGCAGCTGCCCGCGCTCCTGCAGCGTCATCCCAAGGCGCTGCTCGTGCTCGCCGGGGCCTGCACGGATGAGGCGTATGGACGCGCGCTCGATCAGCGCATCGCCGCCCTTGGGCTGCAGGAAAATGTCTTTCTCGCGGGCAAGGTGCCGCCCGCCGATCCGCGCCTCATCGGCTTGATGCAGAGTGCGCGGGTGGCGTTGCTGCCGTCCATTTCGGAAACGTTTGGCCTCGTTATCCTCGAGGCGTGGGCCGCGGGCACGCTGGCGATCTCAAGCCGCACCTCGGGCGCAAGTGCGTTGATTGAAGACGGCAAATCGGGCTGGCTCTTCGATCTTCAGCGGCCGGAGGAATTTCACGCGGCCATTGACCACGTGTTGGCTAATCGCGCCGCGGTGGAGCCTCTGATTGCGGCGGCCCGCGCCCGGGTCATTGCCGACTACGATACGCGCGTGCTCGCTGCGCGGTTGAAGGATCTTTATGCGACGCTCACGGAGGAACGCCATGCGCACGGTCATACTGCGTGACGACGACACCAACGCGTTGACGCCGATCGAGTGCCTCGAGCGCCTCTATCGACCGTTTCTCGCCCGCGGTCTGCCCGTGAATCTCGCGACGGTTCCGGAGGTCCGGACTGACGCTCGCACGCCGGACGGCAGCCGCGAAGGCTTCCTGCCGGCGAAGCAGAATCCCGCGGTGGAAACCGTGCCCCTCGCGGAGAACCGTGAGCTCACACGTTACCTGCACGAGAATCCGGGCTACGCGATCGTCCAGCACGGTTGTTATCACGATACCTTTGAGTTCGACCGCACCGACCGCGCCGAAGTGGTGCGCCGGCTCGACCGAGGCCGGCAGCGGCTGCGCGACGCGGGCTTCGCCCACGTGCACGCTTTTGTCGCGCCGCACGACAAGATCTCGCGCGTCGCGTATGATGAACTCTCGCGCCGTTTTCGGGTGATCTCGACCGGCTGGTTCGAACTGGGCCGGCTGCCGATTTCGTGGCGGCTGCGTTACCTGTTGCGAAAGCTATCCGGCCGGCGCCACTGGCGCGTAGGTCGCACGCAGTTGCTCAGCCATCCGGGGTGTCTGCTTTCGTATCAGCGTCCCTTTGACACGATGCTGGACACCATCAAGCGCGCGATCAGTGAGAAAGAGGTCACGGTGCTCGTGACGCACTGGTGGGAATACTTTCGCGACGGCACGCCGAACGAAGCGTTTATTCGCGTGCTCCACCAGACGGCCGACTATCTCGCCAGCCAGCCGGACATCCAGGTCACGACTTTCAACGCGCTCGCGGGCAAGGCGCCCGCCAGTGCGACGACGGCGCCGGTAGAGACGATGGTGTAGGGCTCATTGATCCGCCATTCGTCCGTGGGATCGGACGGCATCGCGAGGGGAGGGCGGCTCGAACTCAAGCCGCCCACGCCGTCATTGCGGAATTGATACGAAGGCTACGATCGAGGCGCCGCCGCGCTGTGAGCAAGCTGCGCGCGGCTCCTGGCTGCAGTCGCACGCCGTGGCGTGTTACTGGTCCTTTTTCTTCTTCCGCTCTCTCTTCTTCTTGGCTCCTTCGCCGGCGCCGAATTCATCCTTCGACAGCTTGCCGTTGGCATCTTTGTCGAGCTTGCCGAACTGGGTCTTGGCGGCCTCTTCGCCGACCGCGGATTTCTTGGCGGCAATGTATTCCGCCTCGGTGACGACGCCGTCACTGTCTTTGTCGGCCGCGGGAAAGGCCGCGGCGGTGTCGGTCTTCTTTTTGCGATCAGCCTTGGCTGCGAACGACACGGCGGGCACGGCAATGGCAGTGGCGAGCGTGGCAATCAGGATGCGATAGGGGAGCTTCATGGTTGGGGATGGGTTACAGGCGCGGATGACGATTACTACCCGTCTTGGTTTCATCGTGATCGCGCCTCCCTCTGAAGGCGGCCACGAACGACGCGAAGGTGCGCAATTCCTGCGCACGCCGGGGGCGGTCTGCGCAATGTCTGCGCGGTGCAAGAGGGGAAAACTTTCCCTCCGTGGGGCAGGGCGAACCATGGCACAAGAGGTGCGTGACAAATCCCTCCATGCGAAACTCGAACCCCCTTGGTGCATCGCAGGCCAGCCCCGCGCGGGTCGCCCGCGTGCGTCCCGCGCTCGCCGCGCTCGTCCTGGCAATGGTTGCGTCCACGCTTTCCGCTCAAACCCGCCCGGCGGGGGATGATGCGAATCGGCGCCGTCCTGGCGGCGGCCAGGAGGATGCCAATGGCGGCCGGCGCGGCGGAGGCACACCCGAAGAGATGCAGGCGCGCATGATGACGTCGCTGCGCGAGCGCTTTGAAGTCGCCGATGACGAGGAATGGAAGCTCATTTCGGAACGACTGGCCAAGGTCATCGAGATGCGGCGCAACGCCGCGGGTGCCGGGGCCTTTTCTGCATTTGCCGGTCGTGGGCCCGGTGGGCCCGGCGGGGCGCCGGGCGGCGATCGGGGCGGCCCAGCGGCAAGCCGGGGTGGCCGTGGCCCTGCGGGCAACACCGAGATGACGGCGCTCTCGAGTGCCCTGCGCGACAAGCTGCCCGACGCGGAGATCAAATCTCGACTCGATCGCTTGCGGGAGATTCGCAAAGACGACGACGCCAAGCTGCTCAAGGCGCACGAAGATCTGCGCGC
>JANPIT010000902.1:0-1604 GCA_031425115.1 Opitutaceae bacterium
GGCTCGAGGGCGAGCGAGTAGATGACGGCATGCGCGCGTTCATGCGTCAGCGCGGCAGCGCATTGGCGTCCACCGCCGTCAGCACCTGAGCGCACGTCCACGGGTCAATGGAGAGCGTATGCGCTCCGCCGCCGCGCGAGACTTGCACTCGGAACGGCATACACGTCCCGTCGGAATAAAAGGTAACAAACGGGATCGTCTGCGCCTCGAGCAACGTGCCGCCCACGAGAATCGCATTACCGCCCTTGGTCGAAGCCCCGAGAAATTCGATCGCAAGGCCGTCGGCGACGGCGGGGTGCACCACGAATGTCTTCAACGGCGTCTCCTCCCGGGTGACGCCGTCGGTGCCGAGGACGGACGGGGCGAGGCCATCAATCAGAGCGAAGTATTTCTTTTCCTTGTCGAACTTAAGCCGAACTTCGCGCTCCGACTTGAGCGCCGTCTTCCGCGCTTCGCGGACCGCTTTCCAGAAAACCTCATCGGGCGTCACCGGTTGTTCCGTCAGCAGCCGCGCGGAACCTCCGACCAACACGCTGGCGAGCAGGGCGATGATCGCGACGGAGAGTAAGATCTCCAGGAGTGTGAAGCCCGCCGAGGCTTGAGCGCTCAAGCGCGAAGCGCGGCGCCGGCTCGTGCGGGGCCGGACGCACAGAGCTCCCGCCATCAATTGCGGGGAGAAATTTCTAGATGACGAATGCACGCGGCGATGAAACAGCAGACGCCTGCACGCAGCCGCGGGCATCCGTCATGCGAAAGAACTACTTTTCGGACGAAGGGCCGCTATCCCAATTACCAATGTCGTCCGCGGTGCCACTGGCCTTGTCCGGCCCTTTCGACCACAGATCGTAGCCGGACTTGTTCTTGGTTCCCGGATACGCGTATTGCAGCGGTTCGCCCCAAGGGTCTTCCGGGATCTTGGCCGGTTCGAGATACGGGCCGTGCCATTTTTCCGCTTTGCTCCCGGGAGCCGACAGCAACGCCTGCAGTCCCTCGGAGGTCGACGGATAATCACCCATATGGATCCGATAGGAGGTGAGCGAGGTGCGCATCGAATCTCGCACTTGCAACCGGACGGTCGAGACTTGGGCGCCGCCGAAAATCTTATCGACGTTGGTGATCGCGAGTCCGGCGAGCAGCCCGATGATCGCGAGCACGACGAGGATTTCCAGGAGCGTGAAGGCGGCAGAAGGCGACAGGCGGCGCACTACGGCGCGCGCGGAGGGTTTGAGAGAAGAACGCATGACTTGAGGAAACGATGTTAACGTGCGGGCGGTTGTCGAGACGCGCTCTCGGGCTACAGGTTGCACCAAGTTCGTGCGCTGCAAGCCGCCGAAGCGCGGCGCCGCCTCCGGCGCACTCATCAGCAGGGCACCGATTTCTGCAAGTCGGGACAAACGAAGTGCAGGACGTCCGCGCTCTTAAGGCGGTGAAAGCAACGCGTCATCCGGCGTGCCGAATTTCCGATCCGGCCCTGCGCTGCGAATCTCCATCTGACGTCCGCTGATTTGGTGAAATCGAAACGGCGTGCCCCAGCGATCACACAGTTCACCCGCGAGGTTGATCGCACGATGACCCCGCGCGATGAAGGCAAACTTCAGGGGATT
>JANPIT010000903.1:0-2826 GCA_031425115.1 Opitutaceae bacterium
CGCGACGCCTTTCACCGGCCCGGGGAGTTTTTCAACCAGGATGTCAGGCTTGAACGCGGCGTAGCCACGACGCGGATAGTAGGAGCGGTCGCGCGCGAGGTCGGCGCACATCCGGACGAGTTGCGCGGTCGAGCCGTTCCAGGTGCCGAGCATGGTCGGGACGGGCTGGCCGTCGGTGCCGACCATCTGGGTGTCGCCCGCATTCCACTTCCACTGCGTAGGGGACTCTCGGATACCGAGATAAAAGGCGCCGGCGTAGAAGAGCAGTTCATTTTCGCGGCGGCGCTGGCGTTTGCCGACGAAGGCGACGACGGGCTGGCCGGGGACGATGTCGCCGGGGGCGGAGGCGCCGGCTTTGAGAGCGCCGGCCATCGCCTCGACGGCCGCAATTTCGATCACGTCACCGATTTTTGGGGACTCGCCCTTGTGCAAGGCCGTGACGCGGAGGAAGAACTTTCCGGCTTCGCGGTCCACGCGGTCGATCTCGCCGGAGAGGACGGACTCGTGACGCTGAAAGAGATCGGACGGCTGGAGGCCGACGTTGATGACGGCGTGGAGGGACGGGACGAGAACCGCGAGGAGCGCACCGAGGAAGGCGAGGCGGCGGTAGGAGCAGCCCGGGAGGGCCCGGAAATCTTGAAAACGAGAATCGGTCATCAGGAATCTGGGATTTCAGAGCCGCGGGTTTCGGGGATCGGAGGGTTATTTTTTTCCGAAGACGTAGGAGACGGTCAGGGGAGCGCTGGGGGCGATGCCGGGGGCGAAGGCGCGGACGTTGAGGCGGGTGGTCTGATCGAGGCGAATCGGGCCGGTGTAGCGGGGCGAACTGGCGGTGACGTCGGATCCATCTGTGGTGTAGTGGATGGCGGCGGCGGCGTGTTTCGACGCGATCGTCACCTCGATGGGTTGCTCGAAGACGATGCTGAGGGGCTTGTCGAAGGTGGCGCCGTCGCGGCCGGTGATGACGGCTTCGGGCAGGATTTTTATCTGATAGGGGTCGGACTTTTTCATGTAGTCGGCCATCGACTTCGTCGCCTTGGTGGTGAGCGCGAACTCGCTCTCGCCGTCGCCGCGGTTGTGGTAGTAGACGTTGGCGTCGACATCGAACGGGCCGAAGAGCCGGTCGGGCGGGCCGGCGTTGTGAGCACCGAACGTGACGTCGGTCCAACGCGCGCGAGCCTCGGGTTTGGCGAGGCGCACGCCGTTTTCGCTGACGTAGTCGAAGTGCGCGCCGCGCAGGTCCACGTCGCCGGCGAGACGGAGCACGATCCCGGTGCTGCCGCTCGCGGCGCGCGCGGGCGCGGAGACGAGCGTGCCGTTGCCATCGTAGCGCTTGGGCTGGCCGGTGAGGGCGGTAAATACGAGGCGGGCGGTTTTGGGATTGGCGCTGTGGACGCGGATGACGGAGCCGGAGGCGGCATAGAGGCCGGTTTCGCCGGGCGCCTGGTTCGGGCCGTAACCGAGATGGAGATACGCGTCGGAGGTGAGCGGGCGCTCGGGCGAGCCGGCGCGGAGCGTGGCGCCACGGTAGAGGTTGATGTTATAGACGCGCTTGCCGTTGGTGTTGATGAACGGGCCGACGGCGCCGCCGGACTGGAGTTCGAGGACGGCCCCGTCGAAGACCTCGAGCGCGCCCTTGTCGGTGGCGCCGCTCCAGCGCAGATCGCCGCTCACGATGCAGCGACCGTGCTGCACCATGATCTCGTCGCCGACGCCGATGTTGCCGATGAGTTCGACGGAGGCGTCGCCGTATTTGGCGATCTCGAATTTATGGGAGACTCGGGCGCGGCTCTGCGGCTTATCGGTGCGGCCCTTGACGCCGCCGAGGAAGGTCAGGTTATTTTCGGGCGTGGGGAACTCGGCGGCGTCGACGCGGAAGAACGTGTGCTTCGGTCCGCGGCACGCGACGAACTGCAGGCGTCCGCCGTCCTTGACCCAGATGTTGCCCCACACCTGGAGATCGTTGCGGTGCTTCGCTTCGATGTAGGCGTTGCGCTCGACGGTGAGGTGGCGGACCTCGGCGTTGGGCGGGGCGGTGACGCTATAGCTTTCTGTGGCGGCGGGCAGGACGACGTCAGCGTTGCGATCGGGTGAGGTGGAGGCGGGCTGGCCCTGCTCGAGCCAATTGGCGGCTTCGGCGAACGCCCCGCTGGTGCCGGGTTTGGCCCACGTGAGCGTGCGGGCGGCGGGCCAGGATTCCGTTTCGTAGGCGGGTCGCGGGGCCGGCGCGCCGGTGGCCGCGGGGGCCGCGGGGGCGAGGACGGAGCTGAGGAGGAAGGAGAAGGCGAGAGCGAAGAGGCGCAGGGGGGAAGGCATGATCGGGAAGGATGAGACGGAGAGGGCGGCGGCAGGAGTGCCGCCGATCCGAGGAGAGGGCGGCGGCTGGAAAGCTGCCGATCCGAGGGGAGGACGGCGGCAGGAAGGCCGCTGCTCCGTTGGGAGAAATTAGAACTCGAGGTCGATGGAGCCGAGATAGGTCTTCGGGTTGTCGAGGTAGTAGGCGTTGCGCGTGCCGGGAATGTAGCCGGTGCTGCGCTTGGTGTTGGTGAGGTTTTGGGCGTGGCCGCTGACGCGGTAGGTGACGCCGCGGGCGCGCCACGAGTAGTTGAGGCCGAGCGAGGCGTTGGGCTGCGTCTCGAGGTAGGAGGGGGCGCCAAAGCGGTTGGTGCTGCGGACTTGGTCCCAGACGTAGCGGACATTCACATTGGCGCTGAGGCCCTTGAGCGAGCCTTCGCGCCACGAATATTTGTTCACGATCGTAGCCTTATGCTTGTAGCCGGCGAGCGGGCCGCGGCGCGAGGCGACGGGATCCTTCGTGGTCTCGCG
>JANPIT010000904.1:0-5364 GCA_031425115.1 Opitutaceae bacterium
CACGGTCACCCTCACCAACAGCAGCGGCAGCGTCACTTCCTCGCCGGCCACACTCGCCGTCGCCGCGCCATCCGCCACGTCGCTCTCCATCCGGCGCACTCGCGCAGACGGCGAGCTGTTGTGGGGCATCGCAGCGGGCGCCGGCGAGCTCGTTACCGTCGGCGCCTCCGGCGTGATCCTCAGTTCCGCCGACCACGGCGCGACTTGGACGCCGCGGAGTTCCGGATCCACCGGGTGGCTCGTCGCGGTGACCTATGGCGGTGGCCAATTCGTGATCGTCGGTGAAGCCGGCCTGATTCTTACCTCGCCCGATGGGCGCGTATGGACGCGCGCCACCTCCAGCGGCACCACCGAGCGAATCAACAACGTGATTTACGCCGACGGCAAATACGTCGCCGTCGGTGAAAAAGGCATCGCTCTGACGTCGGTCGACGGCCTCGTGTGGACGCCGCGCACGACCCCCGTCTCCACCTGGCTGCACGGTCTCGCTTACCACGCCGGCATTCGCCACTTCGCCGCCTGCGGCGAGGCAGGCGTCTTCCTCTATTCGCCCGATGGCGTGACGTGGAATCAACTGCCGATCCCAGGCCTGGTCGTCGCCCTCCAGCACACGGTGGCCGTCGACAGCTACGCTAACTTTGTCGCGGTCGGCCAAAGCGGTAAACTTGTGAGCGTCCGCCGCAATGAACTTGTGCTGAAGGACGGCCAGCCGCTCGTCACCTGGACCGCCGAAATGCAGGCCACGAATACGACGGCGCATCTCATCGGCCTCGTCCAGGGCGCCGGCGCGCTGTTCGCCGCCGGGGAGGATGGTAAAATCATCACCGCCACGAGCGATCGTGGGCCTTGGACGACCATCGCCACGGGCACGACGGATCTGCTGGTGGCCGGTATGTTTCATAACGATACGCTCTACGTCGTCGGTCACCGCGAAACCGTTCTCCAATCGGAGCGCCTGCTCAGCAGCCGCTTGATCAACATCTCGACGCGCGGCCAGGTTGGCACTGGCAGCAACCTCATGATTTCCGGTTTCGTCATCACCGGCAGCCAGCCGAAACAGGTGCTCATCCGCGCCGCCGGCCCGACCCTCGCCGCCTCGTTCGGGATCTCGGGCACGCTCGCCGCGCCCGTCCTCACGCTTGTCGACAGCCAGAACCGTAATGTCGCGGCCAATACGGGTTGGACCACCGCCGCCAACTCGCCCGCGATTGTCTCGACCGCCGCCCGCGTCGGCGCGTTTCCCTTCGCCGCCAACAGCGCGGACTCCGCCATCCTCACCACGCTCATGCCGGGCGCCTACACCACGCTGGTCTCCGGCATCAATAACACCACGGGCCTCAGCATCGTCGAAGTTTACGACGCCGACCTACTCACCAACGACGGCTCCCGCGCCATCAATATCTCGACCCGCGGGGTCGCCGGCAGCGGCCAAAACAAGATGATCGCCGGCTTCGTGATTGACGGCGCCTCGTCACGCCGCGTGCTGATCCGCGCGGTCGGCCCCGGCATCTCCGGCGCACCGTTCAATGTCGGCGGCACGCTCACCGAGCCTCAGATCGAACTCTATAATAGCCGCAATCTCCTCCACGCGACCGCCGGCGCCTGGGGCCTCCAGCCCAACGCGGACGAGATTCGCGGCTCTGCAAAAGTGGTGAGCGCGTTCGACCTCCCCGAAGGCAGCAAAGATTCCGCGATGGTCGTCACGCTGCTCCCAGGTGCGTGGACGGTGCAGGTCGGCGGACTCGCGAACACCAGCGGCGTCGTCCTAGTCGAGGTATACGCGCTGCCCTAACTCATTTGAGGTAGGGACGTCTCGGAGAAACGTCCCTACCAAGGACAACGCCTCAATCTTCAGCCCCACCCACGCTGACCGACTGCCCATTTTGTTTCGGCCCGAGTTTCAAAATAAAAGGCGCCGCCGTCTTCGCCCACTGCTCCGCTTTCGGATAACTCGCCGCTCCGTCTGCCCAACACGACCGCAACATGTCCGTATCGATCACGCCGGGATTCAAAGGCACCGCCGCCATCCCACTCGGCAACTCTTCCGCCAGTGCTTTCGTCATCCCCTCGATCGCCCACTTCGACATGCAGTAAGGCCCAACCTCCGGCGACACACTGCGGCCCCAGCCCGAGCTGAAATTCACGATCACGCCTTTCTTCTTCGCCACCATCGCCGGCACGAAATGGCGGATGACATTCTGCACTCCGCGGATGTTTGCATCGACGAGTTTGGTGAATTCGCGGTCGTCGAACTCCCACGTTTTCGCCAGCCGGTTCATGATCGCGGCGTTATTGATCAACAGATCCGGTGCGCTGTCGTTCTCCAGAACCTTCGCCGCCCAGATCGACACCTTGGTATCGAGCCCGACATCGACTACCGAAAAATCGTGCGGCGCCTGATGCGTCATCCGCAGGTCGAAAATCGCCTCACCGCTGCGCCCGCACCCGATGACCGTGTGCCCGCCGCGAATGAATTCCTCCGCCAGCGCGCGACCGAGCCCGCGCGTCACCCCGGTGATTACGATCTTCATGGCCGCAAAGAGGCACAAAAAGCCGCAAAAAGAGAAATGTCTTTTGCGATTCGTTTCGCCGTCTTGCGGCTACACCCTACCGGCTCTGCAGGCTGTGCTTGTTCAGCCCCGCCTTCCGGCACGCGTCCCACACGAAGGTCAACCGATCCAGCGTCGCTTTTTCATCCGAACGAATCAGCACCGGGATGTCTTTGCTCACATCCTTCACCGCCTGCAGCGCTGCGGGCAGCTCGGCATCGGAGATCTCCTTGCCGTTGAAAGTCAGCTTTCCTTCCTTGTCGATCGAGATGGTGACGTTGCCGCGAAACTCGTTTTTGCCCGCCGTCTCCACCTTCGGCAGCGTGATGTTTAGCGTCGCTCCCGATTTGAACTGCATCGTGACGAACGCGAAAAAGATCAACATCACGAGCACGTCGATCAGGGGCACGAGATTCAACTCGGGCCGCTTGCGTCGCTTGTGGGCCAGGAGGCTCATCAACGGGTCCGCTGCAGAATGCGCTCGAGCAGCACGTCGAGCTGCGCCGCATAATTTTCGATCTTGCGCTGCAGATAGCCGCTCGCGACGAGCGACGGAATCGCAATGCAAAGACCGATCACCGTGGCCGATAGCGCCAGCGCCACACCCTGCGTGAACGCGACCGGATCCGGCAGGCCGGTGTCCGGTGAAATCTGGGAGAACACGCGCAGGAGGCCCACGACTGTGCCGGTGAGCCCGATCAGCGGCGCCGCCGCGTAGATGACATCCAGATACGGGATGCCCCGCTCCATCCGATTGATCTGCAGCCGCGCGAACGCCTTCACCGCGCCCTCGTCGTTCTTATGCGTCTCGGCAAAATCGACGATGCGCGCGAGCACCGTGTGTTTTCCGCCGACGAGCGGCCGACCTTCCACGACCGCGTCCATCAAGTCCTGCGGGATGATAGCTGCCTTGCGCAGCGCATAAGCGCGTTCACACAAGATGAAAACCATGGCCACCGAACAGGCGACCAGCGGGTAGAGCAACCCCCCCGCGCCTTTGAGGACTGAGATGAGGTTGAGTGCTTCGGCGACGGCTAAAAACATGGCTGGAAAGAAGAACGTGCCGCGGTGGGACGCCGCGGCGAGGGAAAAGTTCACCGGAAAAAGCGCGACTGGCCTCCGGGCCAGTCGCTCTCATCCGATCGGCCGGCCGCGAGGGCCGCGCCTGGTCACGCGGCCAGATAGGGCAGCTTCGTTGCCGTCGACTTCATCGCCGGCATGCCATCGAGCAGTTCGCCGATCGCGTCCCAGCGGCCGTTGACGAGCGCGTCACGTGACGATGCGCGCACCACGGCTTTCACGGCCTGGCCACCAAAACGAATCTCCTGCTTCGCCACATCGGCCACGATCTCGACCATCGGATCCTGCTCGATCGCCGCGGCGACCTTTGCAATGTCCTCGCGTGCGACTTCGAAGCAAGGGATCCCGAGCGTCGTGCAGTTGCCGAAGAAAATCTCCGCGAAGTTTTCGGCGACGATCGCACGGAAACCGGCCTTGTGAATCGCCTGCGGCGCGTGCTCACGGGAGGAGCCGCAACCGAAGTTGGCGCCGCTGAGGAGAACTTTCGCGCCCTTGTGCTCGGGCTTGTCGATCGGATGGCCGGTCGGAACGCCTTCGGGCGTGTGGCGCACGTCGTAGAAGAGGAACTCGCCGAGTCCGTCGAACACCACGCACTTCATGAAGCGCGCGGGAATGATGCGGTCGGTGTCGATGTCGTTACCGGGGACGTAGACGCCGCGACCGGAAACCTGGGTGATTTTTTCGAGAGCCATGGGAAAATGAAGTTTAGCGCGAAGACGCAAAGGACCGCCAAGATTCGCGAAGAACTGCTTTGCGATACTTTGCCGATCTTCGCGTCTTTACGCTTTGGTTTGGTTAGTTTGAGCTGACCGCGAAAACTTCGCGCGCGTCGGCCACGCTGCCGGTGACCGCCGCCGCCGCGACCATGAGGGGGCTCATGAGCACGGTGCGGCCAGTGATGGAGCCCTGGCGGCCCTTGAAGTTGCGGTTCGAAGACGAGGCGCAGAGCTCGTCGCCGATGAGCTTGTCGGGATTCATCGCCAGACACATCGAGCAGCCAGCCGCGCGCCACTCGAAGCCGGCCTCGGCCAGAATCTTGTCCAAGCCGAGTTTCTCGCACTGGAGCGCGACAATCTGCGAGCCGGGCACGGCGATGGCGCGCACGCCCGGAGCGACCTTGCGCCCCTTGATGTATTTGGCGACCTCCTGGAAATCCGAAAGACGGCCGTTCGTGCAGGAGCCGAGAAACGCGACGTTGATTTTCGTGCCCTTGATCGGTGCACCCGCCGGCAATTTCATGTAGGCGAGCGCCTCGATGATGCCGGCCCGGTCGTCGTCTGAGACGGCGGTTGCGGGATCGGGAATATTTTCCGTGATCGAGATGCCCTGGCCGGGATTGATGCCCCACGTGACGGTCGGCGCGATCTCAGCCGCGTCGATCTTGACGACATCGTCGTAACGGCAGCCGGGATCCGAAACGAAAGACTTCCAACGCGTCACCGCCTCGTCCCAAGCCGCGCCCTGCGGCGAATACGGCCGGCCCTTCAAATAAGCAAAGGTGGTCTCGTCAGGGTTCACATAGCCCGCGCGCGCACCGCCCTCGATCGACATGTTACAGACGGTCATACGCTCTTCCATCGTGAAGCGGTCGAACACCGAGCCCGCATACTCGTAAGCGAAGCCCGTGCCGCCGTTGACGCCGAGCACCCGGATGATGTGGAGGATGACGTCTTTCGCATACACGCCCGGGCGGAGTTTGCCGTTTACCTCGATGCGGCGGACCTTGAGCGCGCCG
>JANPIT010000905.1:0-4166 GCA_031425115.1 Opitutaceae bacterium
CTTCCTTGTTGGGAAAGCGTTGGGAAAATGCGAGACCTAAGCCGTTTTCATTGGTGCGAGCGCCGGGAGTCGAACCCGGATCGATGGCTTCGGAGGCCACAACACTATCCATTGTGCTACGCTCGCAAACTGAGGGCCGAATGAAGCGACGGCCCGAGCCGACCGTCAAGCCCGCGTGCGCTCCGCCTTCGATTCCCGCCACGCGCGCCACATCTCCCAGACGATCGGCAGCACGGAGAGGATGATGATCGCGAGGATCACGAGCTTGAAATTCTTCTGCACGAAAGGCTGGTTGCCGAACCAGTAGCCGGCGTAGATGAAAAAATAGATCCAGACAAAGCCGCCGATGAGGTTGTAGGCGATGAAACGCGAATACGTCATCTGACCCACCCCGGCGACAAATGGGACAAAGGTCCGCACGATGGGGACGAAGCGCGCAAGGATGATGGCGCGGCCGCCGTATTTCTCGAAGAAAGCGTGCGCACGATCGAGGTGCTTTTTCCGGAGAAACATCGAATCCTCGCGCTTGAACACGGCAGGGCCGAGCTTCGCGCCGATCCAGTAATTGAGCGTGTCGCCGATGAAGGCGGCGACGAAGAGCAGCCCGGCCATCAAGTGGACATTGAGTCCGGTTTCCGGCTTGGCGCAGAAAGCGCCGGCGGCGAAGAGGAGCGAGTCGCCGGGGAGGAACGGGGTGACGACGAGACCCGTTTCCGCGAAGATGATCAGGAAGAGGACGGCGTAGGTCCAGGTGCCATAGTCGGCGATGATTTCCGCCAGGTGGCGGTCGATGTGGAGGATGAAATCAACGAGCTTCTTGATCAGATCGAACATGACGCAGACGGCGGTGGGGGTGGGAGTGGAGCGGGCAAAAAAAAGGGCAGGCAGCGGAAACTGCCTGCCGAAAAGGAAAGAAACGAACGCTTAGACGTCCGGCTTGGTCTTGCGCAGACCCTGCACGCGGTCACCCGGCTTCCATTGCTTGCGCTTGCGGAGGATCTCGACGCGCTCGAAGCGCTTCAGGACGTTGCGTTTGACGACGAGGCCGGAGGCCCCTTGGAGACTTTTGTGCTGTGACATGGCGTTGAAAAGTGATGGTTGCGACTCGTTAAAGGGGCGGATTGCTAGAGTTGCCCTCTGCCCATGACAAGTATTTTTCTCCCACGTGGTCGGCGCGGACGACCAGCCATTCCGGCGTGGCGTAAGGATGGTGCGCGAGCACGTGGCTTTCGAGTGCGCTCAACTGGCGGGGCAGGCACTTGAACGTGAGCCGAAATTCCTGGCTGGTTTCGGTGCGATCCTCCCAGCGGTAGTGCGAAGTGAGGGGGCCGTCGATCTGCACGCAAACGGCGAGTTGGCGGGCCACCGTATCCGTGGCGAGGCGGTCGGCTTCAGCCCGCGAAGCGACGGTGGACCAAGCGATATACATGCGTAAGTTTCTCGTCGGCCATGGGGTCGCGCAAGCGGGGAAATCGCGATTGACGAGGGGCGGGGCGCTGGTTGCTCTTGTCGGTTTTTATCAATCCTACCGGCACCCATGAGAGACGATTACATCCAAGACGCGCTGAAAGCGGTCAATGATCCGAACATCCTGATCAACGTGGTTTCGCGCCGCGTGAAGCAGCTGAAAGGCGGCAATCGGCCGCTGATCGAGTCGCTCGAAAAGCTGTCGCCGGAAGACACGGCCCTGCGCGAGATCATTGAAGGCAAGATCAGCCACGAGCTGGCGAACTGACCGCACGCGGCGTTTGCAACTTGGAGCGGCCCTGTTCTGCTACGGCGGACGCGGGGCCGTTTTTTTTGTCCCGGAAACTCGGAGATTTTTATCTGGAACTCAGGAAATCAGAAAACCAACCAAACTGTCGGGCGCCGATGCGGAAAGACGAAATGGTGCGGCGTTCCGGTCTGTTCCTGATTTCCTGAGTTCCAGATTTCCGATCTTACCTTTCTCATGGCCGCAAAGAAAAAAGACTCCGATCGATTTACCGAGATTAGAAACTCGAAGGCGCTCCGTGACTACTCGGTCGATGAACGGTTCGAGGCGGGTATCCAGTTGCGCGGGACCGAGGTGAAGGCGATACGCGGCGGCAAGGCCCAGATCAACGATGCGTTTGCGCGGGTGGAGAAGGGCGAGATCTGGCTCTACAACGCCCACATCGAGCAATACGCGTTTGGTAATATCAACAACCACGACGCGAAGCGGATCCGGAAGCTATTGCTGCACCGCCGGCACATTGAGAAAATTCGCGTCGCGTTGGAGACGGGCGGACGCGCGCTGGTGCCACTGCGAATGTATTTCAAGGAAGCGCTGGTGAAGGTGGAGGTCGGGCTCGCGACCGGCAAAAAACTTTACGACCGCCGCGACGATATGAAAAAACGCGTGCAGCTCCGCGAAGTGGATCAGGCGATCAAGGAGCAGCGCCGCTAGGGCGGGAGCCGGATACCGGGGAGCGTTTGGGTCCGTCGCGCATTACTTTCGCTCCGGCGATGCTTCACCGGGGCTCGTTGCCGCCGCGGTTGCGCCCGGTCACGGCGACGTCGCGTTGGTGCGAGGTGGGGGCGCGACACTTTCGGCCGGCCAGACGCGGAGGATCTCGTCGGCGAGTTTCCGCCAGCCAAACGGCTTGGCGAGGAAGCCTTTTAGCCCGGGCAGCTTCGCGAGTTCATCCTCTTCCTGGGCGAGGTTATGGCCGGTGATCATCACAAAGGAGGCCTGCGGTGCGACGGCAGCTGCCTGGCGGATGAACTCGATTCCGTTTAGCTGCGGCATGAAGTAATCGGTCACCACCACCGCGGGGCCGATCGTGGGGAGCGCTTTCAAGGCCTCGAGCGGACGGGTGAACGCATGCACCGGGCAGTCGAGATTATCGGCGAGCATCTGCGCCATGAGTTCCGTGTAGGACTTCTCATCGTCGACGAGGACTATCGACTTTATCGGGGTAGGGAGCACGAGCGGAAAGACCTATCGCCTTGAAGACTGGGTCGCGCGCCCATGAAAGGCAATGCGCGAGCCTGCACTTGATTCGCGGAGAACCCGTAGAAGGATTCGGGTAATGCTCCATATTGTGCTGTTCCAACCGGAGATCGCGCCCAACACGGGCAATATTGGCCGGATGTGTGCGCTGACCCGCGCGCGGCTGCACCTGATTCATCCATTGGGCTATGTGATCAACGACCGAAATCTGCGGCGCGCCGGCATGGACTATTGGAAGGCGCTCGATGTGCACGAGCATGCGGATTGGGCGGCGTTTCGCGCGAGCCCGCACGCTCCGCAGCGGCTGTGGTTGTTCACGACGAAGACAGCGCAGTCGTTTTGGGACGTGCGCTATGCGGCGGGCGACGGGTTCGTTTTTGGCAGCGAAAGCGCCGGCGTCCCGGACTGGTTGCACGAGGAGTTGGCCGCGACGCGGGTGACGATCCCGCACGCCAACGAGGCGCTGCGCTCGCTCAATCTGAGCACGGCGGCCGGCGTGGCCTGTTACGAAGGGATGCGCCAGCTTACCCATGCGGCCGGCGGGAAAATGAGCGCCCTCTGATTGCTGAGCGTTGCTCAGGGCGCGGGCGCGGGAACGCTGGCGAGGGCATGGGTCTATGGTGCGATGCCGGTGCGCCCCGCCAAAAGTTCAAGCACGGCAGCTCCGAAGCGGCGGCCGGCGACGTCGAAGGTGCTGCGCGCCGGAAAAGATCCGGAGGGCGCGCGGGCGAAGTTCATTCCGCCGATGAAGGCGTTGAGCACGGAGGTCGTGCCGCCGGGTTCCTGGCGGCTGGAGATCAAGTGGGATGGCTACCGCGCCGTCGCCTTGCTCAACGGCGGCAAAGTCGAACTGTGGTCGCGTAACCACAAACCACTTACGCCCGATTATCCCGAAGTCGTGAGGGCGTTGGAGGCGGTGCGTTGCACCAATGCCGTGCTCGATGGCGAGATCGTGGCGCTCGATGCGGAGGGGCGGTCGCGGTTCCAGTTGCTGCAGGGGCGGAGCGGGGCGAAGGCGCGGCCGCCGATCGTGTATTACGTTTTCGATCTCCTGCACCTCAACGGAAAATCACTGGTGAACGCACCAATTGAGAAACGGCAGCGCTTGCTGACGCAGTTACTCGGCAAGGGTGGCGGTGCGCTGCGGGTATCGCCGGTTTTCACGATGGAACCGGCCAAGTTACTGGCCGCG
>JANPIT010000906.1:0-11502 GCA_031425115.1 Opitutaceae bacterium
TTGCTGCGCCCTTGCGTTCGCTCGCAGAAAGGGCGCAGCAAGTCTGCGCCCCTACATTCAGTCAAACCATCGCGTTGTTTAACCCACGCCCACGGATGAACTCGCCTCAGTCACACTTTTCCCGGCGGAAGTTTCTCATGAATGCCTGCGGCGGCATTGGGGGACTAGCGCTCTCGAATCTTCTTGGCCAGCAAGGGCTGCTCGGCGCTACGGCGGGCGGGACCGGGCTTCCCGGCGGCACGCACCACAAGCCGCGCGCGAAAAACTGCATCTACATTTACCTGGAGGGCGGGCCGAGCCAGATGGATCTCTACGATCCGAAGCCGATGCTGAACCAGCTCGATGGCCAGGCGCTGCCGGAGTCGATGTTGAAGAACATGCGCTTCGCGTTTCTCGCGAAGGAATCGGCGCGGATCATGGGCACACCGCGGACGTTCAAGAAGCACGGCCAGTGCGGCATGGAGCTTTCCGATTTGCTCCCGCACATCGGTTCGATCGCGGACGACATCTGCCTCGTGCGCTCGATGCACACGGATCAGTTCAATCACGTGCCGGGGCAGTTGTTGATGAACACCGGCTCGGCGATCTCCGGCCGGCCGAGCCTGGGTTCGTGGCTCTCGTATGGCCTCGGCAGCTCGTCGAAGAATTTGCCGGAATTCGTGGTGCTGATCTGTGTCGGGCGCGGGGTGCCCGGAGGTTCGGCAAGTTGGGCGAGCGGATTTCTGCCGTCGAAATATTCCGGCGTGATGTTTCGCAACGATGGCGCGCCCGTGCTGAATCTCGACAACCCGGCCGGCTTCTCGCCCGCGATGCAGGAGCGCAACATCCGAGGCGTTACGCAGCTGAATTCGCTGCGCAACGCGCAGGTGCAGGATCCGGAGATCGACAGCCGCATCGCGGCCTACGAGCTGGCGTTTCGCATGCAGAGCGCGGCGCCGGAGCTGATGGATCTTTCGGGTGAGTCGCAGGCGACGCTCGACATGTATGGCGTGGACCGCGCAGAGCCGAAGATCGAGGGCGGGAACCAGCTCGGCGGCACGGGGCTCTTCGGGACGTTTGCGCGGAACTGCCTGATGGCCCGCCGGCTCGTCGAGCGCGGCACCCGCGTCGTGCAGGTCATCCACGCGTCGTGGGATCATCACAGCAAGATCAACACCGACCTGCCGCACAACTGCCTCATGGCCGATCAGCCGATCGCTGCACTCGTGAAAGACTTGAAACAACGCGGCCTGCTCGATGACACGCTCGTGATTTGCGGTTCGGAATTCGGCCGCACTGCGCTTGGCGAGAATCGGCCGGGCTCGGGCTCGGTTACGGGCCGAGATCACCATCCCAATGCGTTCAGCCTGTGGCTCGCGGGCGGTGGCATCAAAGGCGGTCAGGTGGTGGGCGAGACGGATGACATCGCTTGGAACGTGACGAAGGATCCGGTGCACGTGCACGATCTCCACGCGACGATCCTGCATCAGTTCGGCTTCGACCACACGAAGCTCACGTATCGTTTTCAGGGTCGCGATTACCGGCTGACGGATGTGGCGGGCCGGGTCGTGAATCAGCTCCTCGCGTAGCAGAAAGTGTGAACAGAAGCCTTTTGTAGTGGTGCAGACTTGCTGCGCCAATTCGTGCGGTTCGCAGAAAGGGCGCAGCAAGTCTGCGCCCCTACATTCCACTGCATCGCGATGGCTTGGTTCCCGTGCTCTTCTTCTGTTCACCTCATTTCGCGCTCCAGACGACGGCCACCGCGGAAGTCCAGTAGTAGGCGCTGAACGCCACGAAGGGCCACAGGAGCGCTGTGATCCGAATCGGGATTTTCTTTGCCAGCCGCGCGCGTTGCCAGACCAGTGCGAGCAGCACCACGGCAGGAAATCCAACCAGAAATCCCCAGCCGCTGACGAGGAACAGCCAGCCGCAAAGACGAAAATATCCGTAACAGAGCGCGACGAAGGCCGCGAGGCGCAGGATCGGACCGAGCCCGCGCCCGCGGGCGGCGGTGGCATCATCGGGATCACGACACGCCGGCACGACCGCGCAGAATAGGGCGAAGAGTGAGAGTGGGGCGGTGAAGCTGAAGCGGCCCGTGACCGTGGTGAGCGCGATCGTTCCGGCGAGCCCGAGGAGCGTCGCGGGTCCGACCCAGCCAACGTGGCGCGAATCGCCAAACCCGATACGGCCGAGCGCGAACGAGGCCACGAGCAATCCGACTGCCAGCACATACCACTCGAATAACACGCGCCCCGAAGGCGCGACAAAGACATCGGAACGATAGCGCTCGAACCAGCCGCGGACTTTCTCCGCGAACGTTAGCGTGTTTTCCGAGCGATCGGTCGCGCGCTTCGCCGCGGAGCCCCGAGTCGCTTGGGCCGTGCCGGTCGTTAGCGAGTAACACGCCACGCTGTCGCTACCGCGGACGAGCAACCGGTCGCCGATGATCACGGGCGCGGCCCAGAATTTTCCTTTCTGCGGCACCGTCCGGCGCGCGAGCTCGAGATAGGCGTCCGGGCTCGGGTCGACCAGCACGAGGTCGCCCTCGTCCTCGAGCAGGAGGAGCCGCGTGCCGACGAGCGTCGCGGAGCAATGCTTGATGCCGGTCTGCGTCCAGCGCACGGCGCCGGTGGCGAGGTCGACGCATTTCAACGTCCCGCGCGTGCGGCCATGCAGTTCGGATTGCTGGGACTGCACGTCGAAACCGTAGAGGTGTCCGTCGTGCAACACGGATGACAGCACGTCGTTCGACATCACGCGGTCTTCCCACGCGACGTCGCCTTGCAAGCGGCCGTCGCGCCAGCCGAGACGGAAGACGCGCGCGCCGCGGCGGAAGGCGGAGGGGAAAAACAGATACGGCTCCTGGAAAATCGACCAGCACGAGTGCTCGTCGTAGCCGCGCGTCCATTCCTCTTTCCATAATTCCGCGCCCGACTGCTGGTCGTAGATGGCCACGCCGTTGCGCAGCGGGAGCAGCAGGCAGGCTTTACCTTCGATCGTAATCGGCGTGAACGAGGCGTAACTCGGAATGGAAGTGCCCGCCTGCCAGACGAGCGCGCCGGTGGCCGCATCCAGGCCGAAGCCCGCGAGCTTGGCGTCGGCAGCCGGGGCGGGCGCGTAGACGCGTCCGCCCATGACGAGCGGCGCCGCTGCGAAGCCGAAGTCGACGCCGGCGGGATTCAGTTGTTTGACGGCGTCGAAGCGCCAGCGGATCGCGCCGTCGGAGAAGTTGGCGCAGAGGATGACGCCGTAACAGTCGGAGAAATACACGAGCCCGTCCGCGACGGTGGGCGTGCCGTAGGGGCCGGGGTAGCGGCCGTCCATTTCCCAGGGAAAAGCATAGCGCGTCCGCCAGACTTCCGCTCCGGTCGCGAGATCGAAGCACGCGAGTTCCTGGCCGGACGATTTCTGGTGCTGGGTGAAAACGCGCCCGGCGGCGACGACCACGCCGGAGAAGCCCTGGCCGAGCGGTTGTTCCCAGAGTAGGGCGGGCCCATCGGCGGGCCACGGCGCGAGCGGCGTGTCGCGAAGAAAACGGCCATCGAAGCGCGGCCCGCGGGCGTGCGGCCAGTCGCTGGGCGCGTTATCCGCCGCGAGGCCGGTGGCGAAGGTCGCGAGCAGCAAAGCCAGGTGGAGAATCGACCGGGAGGAGGGCATGTGATGCAACGTGCATCCACCGGAGTCGAAGAGGCGCACGGGGTGAGGGGTTTTTCGCGTAGATAAGCGTGCTGCGTTGAAGCAGAGAGTGGAAGCAGGAAGCCAGGGAACCAGGAACAAGGCAGGAAAGAATTCGGAAGCCAGGAAGCTATGAAAACTCCGGAGATGTGGCTTTCTGGTTTCATGGCTTCTGAATTCCACCTGACTTGGGTTCGATTCCTGGGTTCTTGGCTTCCTGCTTCCCTCATTCGGCGTTGCATTCGCTCCCACCTGTTTAACTTTTCGGACATGCCGCTCGCCAATTATTCCCCGTTGCACGGCCTGCCGCCGCTCGCCGGCGTGGCCGATTTTTCCTCGGCGATGAGTCCGGGCCTTTCGATCGATCACTGCGTCGATCGCCTGAAACGTCACCACTGGGCCTTCCGCCGGCTGCATGAAATCTTCATCCAGCGGCTCACGGCCGAGCCCGTCTACGAGCTGAAGATGGCGTTCAGCCTGCACGCGCATTACTGCGCGGAACATGCCGCGGCGTGGCGTAAGCGGGTGAGCGAGATGCGCGAGCCGCCGCTCGGGCTCGACGAGGTGCCCCATGCGGCGTTTGAGACCTTCTTCGATGAAGTGATCGCGGCGCGGGATACGGGCACGCTGCTCGTGGGAATTTATCATCACGCGCTGCCGGCGCTGCGCGCAGCGCTGCAACGGCATCTCACCGAGACGAACCCCCTCATCGATCACCCGAGCGTGCGGATTATCCGGTTTGCGCTGATCGAAGTGGACGAGATGATCGCCTACGGCGCGAAGGCGATCCGCGCGCTGCCGTCGTCTGAAAAACCGGATACGCTCTCGGCCTGGGCCGGCGTCCTGGAAGGACTGCTCACCGCGAGCGGTGGATTCGACGGTGCGGGCGAGCGGTCCGTTGCGACGCCGGAGCGGATGTTTTCCGCGCAGCCGCGCGTTTACGACAAGGTGCCGCAGCGCGACGCGCGTTTCCCCGATCCCTACAACATGGGCGTGCACGCGGAGGTGTTTCTCTACGACGACAAGATGCCCGCGAGCGCGAAGACGCTCATGATGTATTACAAGCGGCTCCGCGAAATCGATGTGCCCGAGATGATGGCGTCGATCATTGCGGAGACGAAGGGCCAGCCGTGGGCCTATCACGTCGACATGACGCGTCAGCTCTGGGACGAGGCGCGCCACGCGATGATGGGCGAGGTGGGTTTCGTGCGCGCGGGTATCGACTGGCGCCAGTTGGTGCGGGTGAATTTCACGTGGTCGCTCGCGCTCAACACGCAGCTCAAGCCCCTCGAGCGACACGCGGTGCTTTACTTTATCGAACAAGGCTTGATGCCGAAAACGGGCAAACGCTTCGAATGGGAGGTCGGGCTCGCGTCGGGCGACCCGTTTGCCGCGCTCTGTCAGGATTACGACTGGGCCGATGAAGTGCTGCACGCGCGGATCGGCCGCGACTGGTATGTGAAACAAATCGGCAACGCCAAGGAGGCGACGGCGTATGGCGACGAGTGCTGGTCGCGCGTGCTCATCGACTGGCAGAGCTACAAGGCCCGCGGGCTGACGCAGCACGCGAATTGGTGGCCAGCGCTCTATCGCGAGTTCTGTCGGCTGCGCGGCGAACAACCGGACCCGGCGGTGCTGGCCTACGATACCTCGTATGCGACGGCGCGCGCGGATCTGAAGGAGCTCAGCGTGTCGGGGTGAGCGAAGGTGGAGCGGCTTGACCTCAATCCGCTGGTTGGAATTCGTGCGGAACGGCTTCCCGTTCCGTCGGAGCCGAAGTGGCTCCGCTACAAAGCGGCTTGGGGTCAAGCCGCTCCACCTCGATCACGGCAGCTTCGACGCGTAGTCGAAAAACCCGATCTTCTGCAGTCCATCGCGCAGGCTTTGCTCGTCGTGGTCCGAGAGCGCCCGCAGGGGCAGCCGCACCGGGCCGCAATCGAGGCCGATCAGTTTCATCACGGTTTTGCCGGCGGCGAGCCCGCCGTGGCGTTCGAGCACGGCGATAAAATCCATCGCGCGCAGTTGATCCGCGCGGGCAGCGGTGAGATCGCCGCGTTTGAAAGCCTCGATGATTCGGAGGTAGAGCGGGGCGGCGAAGTTATAGGTGCTGCCCACGGCGCCCTTCGCTCCGAGCGAGAGCCCGCCCAACAAAATCTCGTCGCGACCGAAGAGCATCGTGAAGCGGCCACCGTCGACTTCACCGGAGCGAGCGAAGTCCATCAGGTTTTCGTGAGTAAACTTTACGCCAACGAGCGTCGGTATCCGATCTTTGGCGACATGGAGGAAATCCGCGGCGGAAATGGTCACACCCGTCATCGCCGGCATATGATAGTAATAGAAGGGCAGCTTCGGCGCGGCGGCGGCCACTTGGGCGCACCAGCTGACGAGTTCATTGACCGAACCCGGCTTGAAGAAACTGGGTGAGAGCGTCGCGATGGCGTCGGCGCCGGTTTGCTCGGCGTGGCGGGCAAAGGCGCAGGCTTCGCCAGCGCTGAGGTGTCCCACGTGGACGATGACGGCGAGGGAAGCGGGTTTGGCCGCGACCCAGGCTTCGACGACTTGGCGACGCTCGTCGCCCGTGAGCGAGGCGCCCTCACCCGTGGTGCCGCAGATGAATGCGCCCGAGACGCCGTTGCGCGCGAGGAGGCGCGCCTGGTGCGCAATCGCGGGAGCGTTGAGCGTGCCGTCCGCGTGAAAAGGCGTGTGCGGAGCGGCGATTAGGCCTGTGAGAGTGTGCTTCATGAAATCGAAAACGGAGGGAAGGTGCGAAAGGTCAGCAGCCGGTCGCGGCGCAACAAGGGCGCGACCGTGGTTCAGAAGAAATACCTTTTTGCGATCCGGGTGGTTGAGGGGAGCGGCCTGGAGTTGCCCTGTGCCCCATGATCCAGCGCCTTGAGGTCAAGTCGCTCCACCTCGGACTTTCACGTTGAGGCTATTGCCGACGTCGGGCCCACATCGCTGGATCGATCAACGTAGCCGGCGCTTCGCCGCGGAGGACGGCCAGCGCGTGTTGCGCGGCGGCGACATGGCTACGGCGGCGGCCTTCCTCGGTGTAAGCGGCCATGTGAGGAGTCGCGACGACGCGCGGATGCCGGAGGAGCGGGTGGTCCGGCGGCGCCGGCTCACGGTCGAACACATCGATGCCCGCACCGGCGAGACGGCCGCTATCGAGCGCCGCGACGACGGCGGTTTCGTCGAGGAGCGAGCCGCGCGCGGCGTTGATCAGGATTGCACCGGGCGGGAGCAACGCGAGTTGGTCCGCGCCGATCATGTGCCGGGTCGCGGGCGTGGCAGGAGCGTGGAGGGAGAGGACGTGTGACTGTTGCAGTAACTCGGGGAGGGTGGCGCACGGTGTGACGCCGGCGCTGGTGAGGGCGGAGGGCGGGACGAAGGGATCCAGCGCGCAAACCCGCATGCGAATGGCACGCGCGATTTCCGTGACGCGGCGCGCGATGCGGCCGAAGCCGACGAGGCCGAGCGTTTTTTCCGCGAGATCGAAACCCATCACGCTCGGGTCGAGTTTCCAGACGCCGGCCTTTGAGCGCTGGTCGGCGGTCGTGATGCGGCGAGCTACGGCAAACATCAAGGCGATGGAAAACTCGGCGGTCGACTCGGTGGGCGCGTCGGGAGTGTTGACGGTGCAAACTCCTTCCGCACTCGCCGCCGCGATGTCGAGATTGTCGTAGCCGATACCGGTGCGGGCCATGACCTGCAGGCGCGGCGCGCGCGTGAACGCAGCCGCGTCGCCATTGAATTGGTTACCCACGATCGCGGCGTCGGCTGCGGCGTAATCGGCCGCGACACTGAAACCAGCGGGGACGGTTGGGCCGCAAAGACGCACGTGGGGCCGCAGTAAACTCCACGCATCCGCGTGGAGGGGAACGTCGGTCCAAAGCAGGGGTAGGTCGGCGGCCATGGAAATGGGGAGAAGAGGGAAAGATTCGGAGCAACGAATGCGAGCGAGTGGATAAACGTGCGCGACGGCGCGCAAGCCACCACTCGCTTGCGCTCGTAACTACACCGGCGCGTGCACGCGAATTTTCGTGGTGAGTGGCGCCGTATTTCCCATACTCGCGCGATGACTCGTCGCGATTTCCTTCAGTATGGCGCGCTCGCCTGTGCGGCTCCCGTGGTGTTGCGGGCCGCGGAGAAAGTGCCGGAGGTGATGACCGTCCGCGGGCTGCGGCCGGCAGGAGAACTTGGTTTCGTGCTACCCCATGAACACGTCCTCGTCGATTTCATCGGGGCTGCGGAGGTTTCGCCGTCGCGCTACGACGTCGAGGTCGCCTATGCGAAAATCAAGCCGTTCGTGGATGAAGCCAAGATGCTGGGCTGCGCGACGATGGTGGAATGCACGCCGGCTTTCCTGGGGCGTGATCCGCGGCTGCTGGTGCGATTGAGTGCGGCGACGGGCGTTAATTTTGTCACGAACACCGGCTACTACGCGGCACGGCAAAATAAGTTTTTGCCAGATTTTGTGCAGCGCGAAGACGCGGATGCGCTCGCGGCGCGCTGGTTGGGAGAATGGCGCGATGGCATTGAGGGCACGGGGATTCGGCCGGGTTTCATCAAGCTCGGCTTCGATGCGGGGGCATTGAGCGACGTGGCGCAGAAATTAGTTCGAGCCGCGGCGCGCACCCATCGCGCGAGTGGACTGACGATCGCCGCGCATACAGGCGATGATGTGGCCGCGCTGGCGGAAGTGGCGCTGCTGCGAGAGGAAAAAATTCAGCCGTCGGCCTGGATCTGGGTGCATGCGCAGAACGCGAAAAATGAAGACACGCTCACGATGCTGGCGCGGAGCGGCGCGTGGATCGCGTTCGACGGAATCGCGCCGCGGTCACTCGCGCGTCATGTGAATCTGGTGACGATGATGAAAAAGCAGGGGCTGCTCGAGCGGGTGCTGATCTCGCACGATGCCGGCTGGTATCGGCCCGGCGAACCGGAGGGCGGCGCGTTTCGCGGTTACGATGTCCTGTTTCGCGCTTTCCTGCCGGCGTTGCGGAAGGAAGGATTCACGGAGGACGAGATTCGGCAGCTCACGGTGACGAATCCAGCACGGGCGTTTACGGTGGCGATCCGGACAACGTAAGCGGGCGAGTGCGCGAGGTTCTGCGCGGGAACCAGGGCGCGGACGCCGGCTCAGTTGCGGTTGAGATCGTTGGCCCGGACGGCGCGTAGTTTCGCGGCGAGCTTCGCTTTGAACGCGTCGAGGGTGTCGCGGTGCTCGGGCAAGTTGGCGAGGTTGGTGTATTGTTTGGGATCGCGCGCCATGTCGTAGAGTTCGTGGCCGCCCGAGCCGTCTTCGCGATATTGGATGAACGCCCAGCGGTCGTCCCGCAGCAGAAAACCCTGGCTCGAAGGGGCGACGCTGAACGCGGTGTCGCGCACGGCGTGCGTCGGGTCGTCGAGCATTCGCGAGATATCCTTGCCTTGGATACCGCGGGGAATTTCCAGTCCGCACAGGCGCGCCACGGTCGGATAAAGATCGAGGAGTTCGGTGAGAGAGTGGCAGACGGCCGATTTTTTGCCGGGCACGCTGATGATGAGCGGCACGGCGGCGGATTCCTCCCGCAGGCTGACCTTGGCCCAGAAATCGTGCTCGCCGAGATGATACCCGTGATCGCTGGTAAAAATGACGATCGTCTTTTCGTCGAGCCGGGCCCGGCGCAGCGCGTCCATCACCTTGCCGACTTGCGCGTCCATGTAGGCGACGGAGGCATAGTAACCGCCGAGTGCCTTCTGCTGCCGACGCACATCCATTTTCATGTTCACGCTCGTCTTGTAATTGATACCAGCCGGCGGGGTGTCGTCCCAATCGCCGGGAATTTTTTCCGGCAGCGCGAGTTTGTCGTAGGGGAGGAACGGCTCGAAATATTTCCGCGGGGCGACGAATGGCACGTGGGGCCGCACAAAACCCACGGCGAGAAAGAAAGGCTTGTCCTGGTGCGATGCGATGAGGCTGGCCGCCTTGGCGGCGGTGCGGCCGTCGGAATGCGCGAGGTCATCACCGTCGGCCTCGACGACGACGAACGTGTTCCCGCCGACGACGGGTCTTTTGCCGTCCGGGTTGCCCTCCAGTGTCTCGCCGTTGCCGGGTGCCTTCCATTCGGGGCCTGGGCTGTTGAAACGCTCGGTCCACGATGCGGGATCGTCCGCGCCATCGAAATTGTTGGTCTTCTTGGTATCACCGAACTCTTCGATTCCGCCGGGCACGCCCATGTGGAAAATCTTGCTGACACGGGCGGTGTAGTAGCCGGCATTTTTGAAATGCTGCGACCACGTGGACCGCTCCCCGATCTGCGGGCGCGGGCTGGTGTAGCCGAGCACGCCGGTGGCGTGAGGATAGTATCCAGACATGAACGACGCGCGCGACGGTCCGCAGTAGGTGCCCTGGCAATACGCGCGGGTGAAACGCGTGCCGCGGGCGGCGAGCGCATCGATGTTCGGCGTCTTCACGACCGGGTTGCCGTAGCAGGACAGCGCGGTCGCGGTCAGATCATCGGCGATGATGAACAGGACGTTGTAACGTGGCGCGGCGGGCGCCGCCGCGGTGAGTGTGCCCGACCACAGTGCGGCGATCGTGAACAGAGTGGAGCAGCGAGGAATCATGGAGATGGGGACGGCGCGCGAAAAAACGGGTCGAGGGTCGCGCGCACCCTGGCGGTGACTCGTTTCAACAGCGCATGGTTTTGCGCTTGGGAGCGACGGCGGCGCCGCGACGGGATTTTATGATGTAGCTCTCGGCCTCGGGGACCTTGCAGGAGGTGTCGCCCATATCGATTTCGACCGGGCCGAGTTTGCGCGCGGTGGCGATGGCCTTGTCGCCGAGCGCTGCGACATAGGTGCCGCAGGCGATCACGAAACTGTTCATCGCATAGCGGATATCATTGTGGGCCGACGGCATGGTTTTGACCACGCGATCGAGCAGCGCGGAAAGTTGTTTCACGGGCAATTGCTCGTCCGGCAGCGTGGCGACGAGCCCGCACAGCGTTTTCCAGCCGGCATCGGCGATGCTCGCCTTCGGTGAATCGATCCACTTGAGCGCGATGGCGACTCCCTCCGGGTGCTCGGCCGCCACCCACGGCACCGTGTTGCCGGAGATCATGCTCCAGCAAGCGGTCTTGGCCCAGTTCTCGATTTGAGCGGTCGTTAGTTTTTTTCCATCTACGACCATGCCGGCGAGATACTGAGCGTCGCCGTTGCCGGTGGCGTAAAGTTCCAGTCCTAGCGCCTGATCCCCTTTGATCTTTTTGAGGAGGATTTTCATGTCACTGATCTTCACGCCAAAAAACGGCTCCTTGGCGCCGTGGCGGAGCATGGTGCGCTTGTAGCTTTCGCTGCCTTTGGCTTCGAGCTCGGACATCACTTGTTGCAGGGTCATGGTCGGACGGGGTTGAGGTCGTTCAGCGTTTCGTCTGGGTAAAGTCGATGTAGTCAGTCGTGCCCACGCGGGCGCGGTGGAGCTCGAGCTCGTAACGGCCGCGGTCGAGGGGAGCGGCGACGCGATGGACGCTGCGGTCAACGGGCACGGACGCGGGAGCGGGGCCGTCGCGTAACAGCTCCTTCATTACGCGGCCCATCATCGAAGCGGCAGGCTTGACGCCGTGCAGGTGGCAAAGGGTGACGGCGAGATCGATATTGCCGGTCGGGACGTTGCTGCGCAGTGCGCGTTTCAGATCCGGGCCAGCCGCCGTGAGGCGAATGCGGATGTCGAAGGGGCTCGAGCTGCCGTGACCCGCGACCCCGCCGGAGGTGGTCCGGCCGGCATAACCGTGCGCGTTGGTTTCAGTCGACCAGTTCGCGTCGACAAGGATGTCCGCGGTGCGCGCGTGCTGATAGTGG
>JANPIT010000907.1:0-2317 GCA_031425115.1 Opitutaceae bacterium
CCCACCTGGAGGGCGGTGGTGGCGACGCTGACGGCGTTGGTCGCCTCGTGCCAGTTGTCGTTCGTGGCCACCATCACGCCGTGGCGGAAAAGCGTGAGCTGCGGATCCGCGAGCGCCGTGCGCAGGCCGAAGTTCGCGAGCGTGGGGCCGACGCCGCGGATCAAAACGGTTTTCGCCGTGGGGCCCGCGATGACGAAGCCGGCGATCAAGATATTGGCGGGAGATACCTCGGTGCGGGCGGAGAGGTTGACGAGCCGCGGCGTCGTGGCGCCAAAGGCGGCGGTGCCGTCGTAGATTTCAGCGAGCGCGGTGCCAGTCGTGGCGTCGGTGCTGGCCAGTTGCGCGGTGTAACTGCCGCCGACCGCAGTCGCGGCCAGCGCGGCGTCGCGACTTGTCGGGGCCGAAAATGGGAACGCGCCGAGCTGCGTGGCCAGCGTGTTCACCTGCGCCTCGCCGGCCCAGTTGTCGTTGGCGAGGACACTGGTCGCGCCGCTGAAAAGTGCGAGGCGCGGATCGGCGAGCGCACCGGTCACGCCGAGCGCGGTGAGCGAGGGGCCGGCGCCGCGGATGAGCAGGGGCTTGGTGCCGGCGGTGCCCGCGCCGCCCACGGAGAATCCGACGATCAACGGGTTCGCGCCGATGTGGGCGCGCACCGCGAGGTTGGTGAGGCGGGATGGGTTGGTGGCGTCGGCCGATTGCACCGCGAGTGCAGCGGGAGAACTCACGGTGGTGCCGGCGGCGTTGGTGACCGCGCAGACGTAGGTGCCGGCGTCGGCCGCGGAAAAATTCGCCACGACCAGCATCGCGCCGGCGGTGCCGGCCGCGGTGGCGAGCGGGAGATCGTTGCGCCGCCATTGATAGCTCAAGGGACCGGACCCGTTGGCGGTGACCGAGAGTGTGGCCGTCGTGCCGGAGGCCACGGTTTGCGCCAGCGGTTGGGCGGTGATGGCGGGCGCGGGCAAGGCAGCGCTGAGCGCACGGCGCTCATAAATGACGATCCCGGTTTGGGGCGGATTCGGCAGATCGCGCGCGAGGACAATGAGGGTGCGGCCATCGCGGGAAAGGTGGGACCACGGTGTGGCGTCGCCGTCCGGGGCGCCGAGTTCGGTCGCCCCAAACGAGCGGAGTGGTTTTCCGCCGAGATCAAGCAGGCGCACCTCGCGGTCTACTTGGAGCAGCGTTCGGCTGTCGCCAGCGAAGCGCGTGGGGCCGCTGGACTTCGCCATGCCGGCGAGCGTGCCGTCGATGGTGCGGTAGATCTGCCCAGCGCGGGTCACGGCGTGGCGTCCATCGGGTGCGAAGGTGGCGTCGGCGGCCTGCGCCTCGCGCTGCCACTGCATGAAGCCGTCGCTGGTGCGGATCATTGTTGTATCCAAACTTCGGGTGCCGGCGACCAGCCAGGAGCCATCGGGTGTTAGGTCGAGTCCGTTGACGTCCGGCCAGCCACCCGCAAAGGTTTTCCAGAGCACTGCGCCATCGCTCACGCGCAGTTTGCGCACGTGGCTGTCGCCGCTGCCGCAGTAGAGAAACTGACCGTCGGCGCTGAAGCGGAGCCGGCGCACCTGGCCGAAGCGGGCGGAGCCGGGTCCCGGCGTCGTCCAGGCGAAGTTGCCCGTGGCGCGATCGACGAGGGTGACGGTGCCGCCGCTCGCGCTGCCGACGGCGATCCAGCGGGCATCAGGCGAGAACGTGAGTTCGAGTGCATCGAGCCGCTGGCCTACTGCGGGATCGGAGGGCGCGGCGGCCTTCGTCCAGAGCACAGCGCCGGTCGCGCCATCGAGGAGGACGAGCTTGTTTTCCGTGGGCGCATAAAAGGAGCGTGGGGCCGGGTGCGGCGCGTAGGCGACGAAGCGGCCATCGGGCGTCATGTCGCCGGCCCAGGTTTCCCAGCCCGGCGCGTGCTCCCAGACGAGCCGGCCGGCGAAGGTGTATTTGGAAATCCGTGACGCCACGCGCAGGGCGCGGGCGTCGGCGTCGTTAAGCGCGGCTTTCCACGTGTCCTGGCCGGGAAACACGACGAAAGTCCCTTCGCTCTCCGCCACAGCCGCGCGCCAGAATCCGGTGGGCGTGGTGATAGCCGCGAGGCGGCGATACTCGATCTCCGGGACGGGCGCGGGCGCGAGCAGGATGTCGAGCGGCGGATGGGGGTCGTTGACGAAGCCGAGGGAGACGACGCGCGTCTCGAAGCCGTCGGCGCGGAAGCGTGCGTGCCAGTCGTCGCGCGCGGGGAGAGCTTGCGAAAAAACCGTGGCGCCAGTCGCAGTGACGGCGGCGCTGACCGCGAACCAGTTGGAGTAGGGCGTGGCGACCTCCACGC
>JANPIT010000908.1:0-5985 GCA_031425115.1 Opitutaceae bacterium
GCGAACCGTAAAGACGAGGTCCTGGTCCTTGGTGTAGGTGCCATTGGCCGGCACGGTCGCGCTGATCACCCGTGTGCCGCTGGCCGCACCGGTGGTGCCGCCGCTCGCAGTGCCGATCGTGTGCACGGTGCTCGAAGCACCGCCGGAAATCGCGTTCGTCGCAGCGTCCGCGATGCCGGTCCCGGTGGCGTTGAGATCGAGTCGGATCGTGCCGGTGCCTGTGAAGTTGACGGGGATCGTGTAGGCCGCGCCGCTGCCGGCGACGGTGCCTACGATGGCGGTCGCGCCCCCCGTTGTGACGGCGGTGAAGTCCGCGGCGTTCACGCCGGTGACAGCCTCGCTGAACGTGAGATTGAACGTGACGCTCGTGGCCGTGCTCGCACCGGAGGCGAAACTCGCGACAGTCGGGCGAGTCGTGTCCGCGGGCGTAGTCGTGCTGCCGCCCGTGGTGCTGATCGTGTGAACCGGACCGGTGGCGCCGGTCGCGAGGGCGTTCGCGGCAGAATCCGCGATGCCGGTGGCGCTTGCTTTAAGATTAAGTTGCACCGTGCCCGCGCCGGTTAGCGCGACCGGAATGGTGTAGGTCGTGCCCGTGCCCGTGACGGCACCGATAGTGGCGGTGGCGCCGCCGGTGGTCACGGTGGCGAAGTCCGCCGCGTCGACGCCAGTGACCGTTTCACTGAACACGATCTGGAAGTTAACGCTCGTCGCGGTGGCGGTGCCGATCGTGAGGTTGACCGCGATGGGTGCAGTGGTGTCTGGCGTGGCTGTGCCACCGGTCCCACCCGTGCCTGTCCCCGTGCTTGGCGGGGTGTTTAGGTCGAAGACCTGCACGCGGCTGTTGTAGTAGTCGGAGACATACGCGCGGTTGTTCGCGTCGACGACGGCCGAGAACGGAAGACGGAACTGGCTGGCGTTGCCGCCAAACGCGCCGCCAAAGCGCGATACGAACGTGCCAGCGGAGGTGAAGCGCGAGACCCACTGGTTCGGCGCGTCGGCCAGCGTGCCGTCTTGGGGATTCGAATTGGTCGAGGTGACCATGAGGTCGCCGTTGGGATGGAGACCGACCCACGTCGCGATGATGAATTGGCCTGGCGCGCTTCCCGCGCCGCCCACGGTGGATTGATACACGCCGCTCGTATTGAAGCGCTGCACGCGCCCGTTGAATCCGTCGGCGACCCAGAGGTTGCCGGTGGCGTCGGCCGTGATGCCATAGGGGAGATTGAGCTGAGCGTTGCCTGAACCCTGCGAACCCCACGACGCGACGTGCGTGGCAGCCCAAACGCCACCGGTTTGGGCGACGGTGAATTTCTGCACGCGGTGATTCGAGTGATCGGTGACGTAAACATTGCGCTGCGCATCGACCGCGACGCCGATGGGCTCGTTGAATTGACCGGCTCCGGTTCCGAGGCCACCCCACGCCATGACGAACACACCGGCGCTCGTGATGCGCGAGATCCGGTGATTGCCGCGCTCGGCCACGTAGATGTCACCGCTGACGGGGTCGCGCGCGAGACCGTAAGGGGCGTTGAAATCTCCTGTGGCATCGCCCTGTTTACCGAAGACCGCGGCGATGGCGCCGGTAGCGGTGTTGAATTTGATCACGCGACCGCGCGGATGATCGGACGCGTAGAGGAAGTTGGTGCCGTTTTCGGTCGCGAGCAGCAGGCCCGTGGGCCCGATGCCGCCTTGAGCAGAAGCATTCCACTCGGCGACGAACGATTGCGCGAAGCCGGGCATGATGGCACCGCCGGCCGCGAACAGGCCCACCAACGCGAGGCGCAGCCGAGCGAGGGCCAGCCAGGATCCGAACGGAGATCGGGAGCGGGCGCGACGAGCGTGAGGGTTACACGCCGCAACCGATGGGAGGGAGGTTATTTTCATGTAGGGAGGTGTGATTACACGACCACGTTAATCGAAAGAGGGTCCGCCGGATGCTGGGCGCCAACCCAACGGAGCGGTGGGTTATCACCTCGGAACAAAGCGTCCGTGTTGCGCCTGCGCGGACGGGAGAGGCACTTACACCGCACACGTCGTCGGTTCCCGGCGCGTCGATTGAAAAAGGGCGGCGGACTTTTACAGCGCCTTGACGCGTCGCATCCGCGAAATGGTTACGCGCGGCGGAAAACGCAGCTGATCGGAGAACGGTCGCCCACGATTTCGTCTTTAGAGTGACCCAGCCGCGGACAGGACCTTCGTCACACGCCAAAAAAAATCCCGGGCGCGCCTTTTGAAGGGCGCACCCGGGATCGCTGTCTTTAACCCTCCTGGTGGGGGGCTAAAGGGAGGGAGATCCCCGGCGAGGGCGCGACCAAGGGTAACAGGTCCGCCAAGTTTCGCCAGGGATCCCTAATTAGTTCAGAACGTCGTGATCTCGTAGACCTCGACCAAGCCTGCGCCAGTCGTGTTGTTCGCACCGTTGACGACGGCCGTGTAGCTGCCGGGCATCAGGGTGATGAGGATGGCGGCGTCACGGGTGCCGGCCACGAGCGGGAACGCACCGGAGGCCGAGGAGGCCGCCGTGATTTCCGCTGCGGTGGCCGCGGTCTGACCCGCATTCACCGGCTGAGCGACGCTCCAGTCATTGTTCTGCGCGATCACTGTGGTGCTGCCTTGGGCGAAGACGCGGAGCATCGGATCGGCCACGGCGCCCTGCACGCCGAACTGCGTAAGGCTGGGGCCGATACCGCGGATCAACACTTTCTTGGGCGCGTTGCCCGAGATGGCGAAGCCCGCGATCAGATTGCCATCACCGGTGTCGACGAAGCCACGGGTCGAGATGTTGACCAGTTGCTGCGCCGCGAGCGGCGTGTTGGAGGAAGCGTCGTAGACCTCGACAAGGACCACGCCGCTACCCGTGCCACCCGTGACCACCGCCGTGTAGGCGCCGGGAGCGAGTGTCGCCACGATTGCGGCATCCGTGCTGCCCGCGGTGAGGCGGAAGGCACCGACACTGTCACCCGTGGTGGAGACCTCGGCATTGTTGCTCCAATCATCGTTCTCGCCGACCACAGCGTTGCCGCTGCCGAAGATCTGGAGTCTTGGATTGGCCAGAACACCCGTCACACCGAAGGCGGTGAGGCCAGGGCCGACGGCGCGAACGAGGACCTTCTTCGACTCGGTGCCCGAGATGAAGAAGCCCGCGATGACGGAGCGACTGTTGTCACCACTCACGAAGCGCAGGCGCGACGAGAGGTTGATGAGGCGATCCGTGCGCTCCGTGCCTTCGCTGAGGCCGGTGAGGGCGACAGTGCGGCCGGCATTCGTGACGGTGCCGGAGATGACACCGGTGCTGGCGTTGACGTTACCGACGATCGAGCCGCCACTGTTGGTGGTGATGTTGATCGCACCGTCCGGCGAGATCGTGCCGGTGCCGGAGATCGCGCCCGTCGGGGTCACGGAGACCGCGAAGGCCTGGCCATTGGGCGAAGCGACGATGTAGGTCTCGCCACCCGAGGAGCCGGGGACGCTGGCGGTGTAGACGCCGGCGAGCGAGGACGTCGTGCCCGTGGGGGCGACGACATTCGCGGTGAAGTTCGTGCCGAGCTCAGCGATGGTGCCAGTGACTACGCCATTCAGCACGCGGCCAGTGATGGTGCGCACTTGGCCCGCGGCAGCCGTGGAAGGCGTGCCGAGATTTACACTGACCATCGGTGCCTCGAGGGTCGTGTTGGAAGCGTTGAACGTGCCGTCGGCGTTAACGACGAACTTCACGATCAAGGCGTCACCACTCGCGGCGAAGCGGGTGATGAACAGGCCTTCCTTACCGTCCGCGGAAATCACGACCGCGAACGTATCCGCACCCATATTACCGACGAACACCTGCTGGCCGACGGCAGCCACGATGAACGTGCGCACGACTTCGGCTGCAGGGTTGAACGTGGTGTTGCCGACTTGGTTGGCGGTCACCGTGACGGTGCCAGGGGCTCCGTTGAGGGTGAGCGTGTTCCCAACGATCGTTGCCGGACCGCTCACCGTGAAGGTGACCGGCAGGCCCGAGGTCGCAGAGGCGTTGAGGGCAATCGGGCCGACGTTGGCCAGCACGTTGTTGAGCGCGGCAAACGTGATCGTCTGCGAGGCTCTGCCGACCGTGATGGTCGCATCTGCACTGGCGGCGGCGACCGTAGCGGTGCCGGCCTGCGTGGCGCGCACAACGATTGTGCCTGCGCTGCGCGGGGTGAGCGTGCTGCCAGAAAGTGTGGCGTCACCGGACACTAGGCTGAACGTCACTGGCTGACCGGAGCTCGCCGTAGCAGTGAGAGTCACCGCTTGGTTGATCGCGGCGCTCGGGGCCGTGAACGTGATCGTCTGTGCAGCTTTAACCGTGATGGTGAAATCAGTCGACGCCGCCTGATAGATACCGTTGCCCGCTTGAGCAGCGCGAACCACGATCGTGCCACTTCCACGCGGAGTGAGGACATTACCCGCGAGGGTCGCATTGCCGGTGACCAAGGAATAGGTGATCGGGGTAAGGCTCACGCTAGAGGTCGCGTTGAGCGTGATGGGAACATCGATCGAAGCTTCGCCGACCGGGGCGAAACCGATGAACTGTGGGAGCTGCGTTGCGCCACCCCCACCGATCGCACCGCCACCGCCGCCGCCACCGCCGCCGCCGCCACCGCTCGTGAGCGGATTGACGGTGAGGACGAGCACCTTGGAATCACTGCCGCCAGCATTGGTAGCACCGATGGTGATGTTGTAAGTGCCGACCGCCGCAACCGAACCGGAGATCGTCGCGCCGCTGCGCGTAAGGCCGGAGGGAAGACCGGTTGCGGTAAACGACGTCGGTGAATTACTCGCCGTGATCGTGTAACTGATGGTGGTGGCCTCAGTGGTCGTCACCGCGAGCGGGCTCGAGATAACGGGAGACGAGGGCGGCGTGGTGGTCGAACCTTCGCCCGAGATCGCAAACGTATACGGGGCCTCATCGGCGTCGTTGTTCGCGATATTGACTACTGCCGAGCGGACACCGGTCGCGCTGGGATCGAACGTCACGACAAAGGTCGTCGAGCCGCCCGCGGTTACGCTACCGGCAGGAGCGGTCGAGACCGTGAAGTCCGCGGCACTCGCACCGGTAATCGTGGCTCCAGTGATGGTGAGAGCCCCCGTGCCGGTATTTTGGATCGTAAACGTCCGCGCGAACGCGCCGTTCGTGAGGGCAACGCTGCCGAAATCCGTGTGATTAGCGGCACTCGTCGCGGTCGTTCCACTGGCGATCGAGACCGAGTTACCCGTGACGTTAATCTCAGGAACCGTCGGGGTCGTCGTCGTGCCCGTGCCCGAGACGGCAAAGGTATACGGCGCCTCGTCGGAATCGTTGTTCGCGATGCTCAGCGTCGCGTTGCGCGCGCCGTCAACACTCGGGTTGAAAGTCACGACAAACGTGGTCGTGCCATTCGCCGCTACGCTGGACGCAGGTGCAGTCGTCACCGCGAAGTCCGCCGAGGCGACTCCGGTGATCGTGATCGTGCCGACCGTGAGTGCAGCGGAGCCCGTATTCTGGATCGTGAAGGTGCGGGTCATCGTTGCGCCCGTCGTGGCAATGCTACCGAAGTCGGTGTGATTGGCCGTTGACGTGGAGGTAGTGCCACTCGCGATCGAGATGGAGTTGCCGACGAGGTTGATCTCGGGCGCGGTTACACCGGCCGCAGTAACCGTCAGCGTGAAGCTGAAAGCCGCGCTGGTGCCGTTCCCGTTCGTCGCGGTGAAGGTCACCGGATAAGAACCCGCTGTGCCCGTCGCCGGCGTGCCACTCACGAGACCCGTGCTCGTGTTGAGCGTGACCGCAGACGGCAACGTGCCGCTCGCGAGCGCATAGCTCGTCGGGCTGCCGCTCGCCGTGATCTGATAGCTAAACATCGAGCCGGTCGTCGCCGAGCCGGTCGCGCTGCCGGAAATCACCGGGGCCGAACCGGCCGCAGTGACGGTCAACGTAAAGGAGAAGGCCGCGCTGGTGCCGTTCCCGTTCGTCGCGGTGAAGGTCAC
>JANPIT010000909.1:0-8199 GCA_031425115.1 Opitutaceae bacterium
TTTCCACGGCCGTTGCTGCGAGCGCCTGCGTGTGGTTTTTGGGGCGCGTCCACTCGCGGGCGCTCGCAGCTACATCCCCCGAAACTCTGGGCCCGCGGACACTTTCCTCACGCGACGTGAGCCGCGAGCTTCGCCTTGAGCGCGGCTTTCGGCATCATGCCGACGAGTGTCTCGGCAACTTGGCCGCCCTTGAAAAGAATCATGGTCGGGATCGCGCGAACGCCGTATTCGGCGGCGATGGCGTCATTCTCATCGATGTTCACCTTCGCGATGGTGATCTCCCCATCGAGCTCCGTGGCGAGCTCCTCCAACGTCGGCGCGATCGCCTTGCAGGGGCCGCACCACGGGGCCCAGAAATCGACGAGGACGGGCGTCTTCGCAGAGGTGATGACGGACTTGAAGGACTCGGTGGTGAGGTTGGCGATCTTTTCGGACATGTGATTTAGCGGTTCAGAAACATGAGAATGGAAAACAGCGCGGAAGCAACTGCCGCCACGCCACAGAGGCCCACGATCCACGACGGCACAGGTTCATCCGCGTGGGTTTGGTCCCCGGGCGAAACGTGCGGCACGCGCGGTGTTGAGCGCAGCGCGCTCACCGCGGCTGCGACTTGTCGATGATTTCGCCCAGCTCGCGCGGATCCACGGACTCGATTTGTTTCGCGCGGCGCTTCAGCTCTTCAAACGTCTTCACCATCGTCTCCGTCATGCGCTCATGGGTATCCTGCGAGCCGCCCACGAGGACGAATTTCTCGCCCGTTGTGATGCGCTTGTGGCCGTCCTCGTTGTCGAGGCCGACGCCGAGGATGCCGCCAATCTTGGGCTGACGCTTTTTCCGCGTGGGCTTGCTGGAATCTTTGCTCACGCCGTCACCGTGGGTGGGTTCGTCTCGGTTTCAAGCGGGTTTTCCACTCCGCCCGCCGCGGCCGGCTCTTCCACGGTCAACGCGTCGACCGGGGTTTCGATCACCGCTTCGGCCACGATGTCAGCAAATGCCTCGCTTTGGCGGATCCGCAATTTCTTCAACCGTGTGAGCTCCAGCATCGCGAGGAAGGTCGCGACGAGCCGGCGCAGAGTGACGCCCTCCGGAAATAGTTGAGAAAACACGAACGACTTCTCGCGCTCGATGCGCCCCAGCAGCCATTCCATTTGATCGGCCACCGTGACGGACTCGTCGTGAATCTCACCTACGACCAGCTTCTCCGCGAGGCGGCGCAGGACGATGTTGAAGGTATTCCACAACTCGATGCGATCGACGTTCTTCAACGGCCGGTCGCTGTCCTCGTTCGTGAGACTCGAGACGTGGCGCGCCATCAGGTTCTGGCGCGTCTCCACCAGCTCGGCCAGCTTCGCGGCGGCATCCTTGAATTTCTTGTATTGGAGGAGCTGATGCACGAGCTCCCAACGGGGATCGACTTCCTCGTCTTCGGCGTTGGGGTCGATCGCATGCTGGCCCTTCGGCAGCAGCAGCCGGCTTTTGATTTCCATCAGCGTAGCGGCCATGACGAAAAACTCGCCTGCCACATCGAGGTCGAGTTGCTGCATGGTGTGCAGCGCGTCGATGTATTGGCGGGTCACCGACTCGATCGGGATGTCGTAGATATCGAGCTCGTTCTTCCGGATGAGGAAGAGCAGCAAATCGAGCGGGCCTTCAAAGACCTGGAGCTTGATACGATAGTCGGAATCGGGAACCACGGCGCGATGGTCGGGCGGGGGCGAGGCGCGGCAAGCGAATTTATCCGCGGCGCAGGGAGGCCACGAAAAAACCGTCCGTGTCGTGCCGCGCGGGCAGGATCGTGAGGCCAGCACCGCGCGGTTCGAAGCCGAACGGGTGCGCGAACGGCTCCGCCCGAAACGTGGGCTGCTCCGCGAGAAAAGCGGCGACAACGTCTTCGTTTTCCCGCCGTGAGAGCGAACACGTGGCGTAGACGAGGCGGCCACCGGGCCGCACGCTGGCGGCAAATTGGGTGAGCAGCTTCCGCTGCAACTGCGCGCGCTCGGCCATCAAGGCCGGGGCGGTCGTCCACTTCAGATGCGGCGAGCGTCGCCACGTGCCCGAGCCGCTGCAGGGCGCATCGACGAGCACGCCGTCGTAAAGTGCCGTCGGTGCACGCGAGAGCATGCGGATGTTGGGGATGCCGGCGCGCTGCGCCCGCGTGCGCAACTCCTCGAGCGCCGTGGGACGAATATCGTGCGCTTCCACAGATCCCTCGCGGCCGAGCAGTCGCGCGAGTTGAAGCGATTTGCCGCCAGCGCCGGCGCAGGCATCCAACCAGCGCCCGCCCGGCTCCACGCCGATCGTTTCGAGAATGAGCTGTGAACCTAGGTCTTGAATCTCGACCTGGCCGTCGCGCCACGCGGCCGTCTGCGTGACGTCGGCGTCGGTGCGCCACTCGACCGCCGCGGGTAAAAGTTCCGAGCGCCGCCACGACCAGCCGCGCTCGTCGAACTCCTCGAATACCCGGGCGGGATCTTCGGTTTGGAGCCGCAGCCACACCGGCGCGCGGCGAAATTGCGCTTCCAATTCGGCGCCCGAAAAAATCTCCGGGCATTGTTCACGAAACCAGGGCGGCAGCAGTTCGGACTTATCGCCGGTGGGTGGTTCGCCGCGCGCGAATTCGGCGCGGAAAAGTTTGGTCGCGGGCGATTCGGCGGCCAGCCAGGCGACCCGTCGGACGGCTTCTTCCGGATCCGGGTCGAGGCACGGCTCGATCCAGGGCAGGTAGCGGAGGGTCGTGTAGATGAGTTCTCGATACAGCCGGCGGTCGCGCGAGCCGAAGCGCTTCTCACCCGCGAGCAGCGATTGAATCGTGCGCGGCAAATTAAAATCCGTGCGCCAGCGCGGTCGGAGGTGTTGGGCGATGCGCAGGAAGGTCTGCGCCTGGCTGCTGGCGACGCTCATGCGGGAAAGCTCCAAGACCCAAGCACCAAGCTCCAGTGAAGATTCAATTCAAGCATCGGCTGCGGACGGTAGATTGCGGAGTAATTGAAGGGTGGGGCTTGGTGGTTGGCTGTTCAAAACCGCACCGCTTCGATCTGCACGTTGAAGCCGAAACTGCTCTCGCGTTTTCGGCCGGAGTAGAGGCTTACGGTGTAGGAAACCAGCCACGTATTGCCGAGATTCTGCGAGATGCCGTAGGCCTGCTCGTTAAATCGATGGCGCCGCGCATCGTAGTGCAGCCGGGTCAGCGCCTCGAATCGCTCGTTGATGCGGAGGCGGCCGTCGACGGAGTAATCCTGAATTTCGTTGCGGAGGAAATTATTGCCAAAGCGCACTGACCAGAAACGGCCGTCGCGCACGGTGATGCCGGAGTTGAACTCGCGTAGCCGCAGCGTGCGGGGTGCGAAGCTTTGATACACATCCACCTGCAGCCAATTCGCGGGCATGAGCGCGAGTTCGGTGTGGATCTCAGATACGTCGCGCTCACCCGGCCGACGGCGAAAGCGAAAGTCGTTGGCCACATTCAGCAAGAGCAGATCGCGTGTGCCGTGCACCGGATCGCGCGTCTGCAGGACGTTGTCGAAACCGAGCCGCAGAGTATTGGTCGCGTGCAGGTCGTCGATGTTGCGCTGGTCGCCGAGCCCGAGCGGCTGGAGGTAGGTCGAAAAAACTTCGCGATCGATGCGCGGAATGCGCGCGCGACCTTTTTCTGCTTCGGGAATGTAGCGATAGCTCAGCCGTGGCGTCACGAGATGGCGCAGGCCGTCGATCTTCCATTGCGGATTCTTGTAATCGAAGGTGCCGCTGCCGCGCAGCGTGACGTCGGCCCCGAGCTCTCCGAGCAGACGCAGGTAGTTTCCCGTCTTGGTGCCGCCGACCGCGGTGTTCACGTAATGAGTCAACCGGCCCCCGGCCATTGGCGTGAAGGCGAACCATTCCTGCGGAACGAAGGGACGAGAGAGCGCGTAGTAAGCGTCGAGACGATCGCTGCGCAAAGTGGGCCCCCCGAGGATCGGATCCTCGCGCAGCACGGCAGCGCTCGCGTTGAAGCGTTGATAAAAACCATTGCCGACCGCGAAGGGCAGGAGGTCGAACCGCACCTCGGGTAGCCGCTCTTGCACGCGGTGGAAGCTGTTGGGTTGAAGCCGGGCGAACGCGGAGACGAAGTAGTTTTCTCCTGAATACACGGATTCAACAAACGTGTCGGGCTCCTGCACGGGGAAAAACGCCCGCGGCCGAAAATCGCGCAGCACCTCGGAGTCCTTCCACCAGTTGAGTTGCGCGTTCAGCGTCAGATTGGGCGCGAGGATCTGCTGATGTTGCCATTCGGCATACGCGCGATGCTCGGGGATGCGGCGGTTGAGCAGGTCGAAGCCTTTGTCCCCATAGTCGTTGATGTAGCCGCTGCGGAAATAGCCTTTCAGCGCCTCCGGTTGCTTCGCGTCGAAGTAGCGTCCCGAGGGGCCCACCATCAGGCCGCGGCTCGTGTAGACGCCTAGATCTGCGCCGAGCCGCAAACCGGGTGTCACGGGAACTTGCAGGCTGCCGTCGGCGAAGACGCCCAGTGAGCGGCGATAGCCGCCAGTGAGGGAGAGCGCGCCGATCAGCGGAGCGCCGAAGGCATGGTCGAAACGAGGAATCGGCACGGGTTGCGCGGCGCCGATGCCGATCGTGACATTTTGCGAACGCAGCTGTTGGCCCGGCGCCAGCGTCAGGGAGTCGGCATTGATCGTCGGTTGCCACGGACCGGGCTCGCCGTAACTCGCGCGCGCGCGCTGGACCGTGATTTCGCTGCGGGTGCCGGAGGCCGAAAATCCCTCGACGAAATACGGGTGACTGCCGAGCCGTATGTTCTCGGCTGTGAACGTGCCGTCGAGGCGATGGTAGACGAGTTTGTCCGCCAGGAGTCGCACCGCTCCGCGAGTGAACGCGATGTTGCCTGCGGCGGTGGCGACCTGCGTCTTGCTGTCCAATCGCATCTCTTCCGCGGTCAGCAGCGCGCCTTCGTCGCGGAGGATAACATTGCCCTTCATTAGAAATGAACCGGTCGCCTGATCGACCGACTGGTAGTCAGCCGATAAGTTGGGCCCGATTGGGGTGGCCGGCTGCGCACGGAGCGCGACGGCGCAGAGCACAAGGACGATGGCGAAACGGCAAATCACGCGCGGAGCAAAGGCAGCGGGTTGGGGGCAAGCAAGCTCCGGGGCGACGAGCAGAACAAACCGGAGGAGGGACCCACGGAACACACGGAAAACACGGAAAATAAATCCATGTGCCGAGAAGGCGGGAACGATGGGAGAGAACGACGATTCAGGGAGGCCAAAGTCCCATGTCAGTCTTCCGTGTCTTCCGTGTGTTCCGTGGGCAATTCCGACTCATTCGCAAATTGGGCTTCTGTGACTGGCGACCGTTGCCCATGTTTCGCCTTCGCCATGCCGAACTCCGCCGCCACTCCGCACACCGCCCTCCGCGAGATCCCGCTGCTCCGCGCTGAAGTCCGCGCTCTCGGCAGTGCGCTCGGCCGCGTCATTACGCGCATCGAGGGCCGCGAAACTTTCGAGACGGTCGAGGCCCTCCGCCAACTCGCCAAGGCGCGACGCACGGGTGATCGCGCGGCGGAAAAAAAGCTGGGCGCGGCGATCGCGGAGTTGAGTCCGGCCGAGGCCTTCAATCAGGCGATGGCGTTTACGCTCTACTTCGAGCTCGTGAATCTCGCGGAAGAAAATTTCCGCATCATGCTCCTGCGCCGGCGGCGCGCGGAGCGTCTGCAGTCCGGTGGGGCGCCGCGGCGCGAGAGCATCGAGGCCGCCGTGGTGGCGCTGAAAGCCGAGGGCGTGGATACGCCGACGATGCAGGCGTTGGTGGACCGGCTCGGGATAGAGTTAGTGTTCACCGCGCATCCGACGGAGTCGAAACGCCGGACGTTGCTCACGAAACTGCGCCGGCTTGGTGAACTGCTGCGCGACCGCACGCATCCCGAGCTGGCGCGCGATCCCGCGGTGTTCGATCCCGAGTGTGTCGAGCGCGAGATCGCGTCGCTGTGGCTCACGGATCGGAGCCGCGTGTCCCGTCCGGAAGTAGCCGACGAGGCCCGCACCGGGCTGTGGTATTTCGATACGACGCTCTACACGACCATCCCGCAGCTGCAGGCGGACCTCGAGCACGCGCTCGCGAAACATTTTCCTGGGGTGAAAGCGCCCGTGCGGTGGCTGACCTTCGGGACTTGGATGGGCGGCGACCGTGATGGCAACCCGAACGTGACGGCCGCCGTGACGGCCGAGGTGTTGCTCCTCCACCGTCGTCTCGCGATCGAGAAGATGCGCCTCGCGGCGCGGGAGCTGGCGCGCTCGCTCACGGTGAGCGATCGGCGCGATTCCGTCGTGCCCGCATTGAAGCAAGGGCTGCGCGAGGACCTGCACCTCTCGAAGCACCTGGAAGAGTTGAGTAAACGGTATCCGCACGAACCTTACCGGCTGCTGCTCGGCGTGCTCCGCGAGCGTCTCACGCAGGCCGTCGGCGAGGTGCGCGACGGCAACGTGCTCGCCGCGGAAACCGTGGTTGGCTCGTGCTTCGATCGCACGACGCTGGCCGAAACGTTTGCGACGATCCGGGACAGTCTCGCCGCGGGGCGTGGTGTGCTGCTCACCGGCGGGGAGCTGCGCACGGCGATTCATCAACTCGAGGTTTTCGGCCTGCATGCCGCGCGGCTCGATCTGCGGCAGCACTCGAGCCACCACGAGACGGCGATCGCGGAGCTGCTGGATCGCGACGATTATCCCAAGCTGCGCGAGGCCCAGAAGTGCGACCTGTTGCGCGAAGCGCTCGCGAGTGCGAAGCCGAAGCGGACGGCGGAGCTGGCGCGCTACTCGGCGCATACGCGCAACGTCCTCGATCCACTCGTGCTCACGGCGCGCGCCGCGGCGAAATTCGGGCCGGAGGCGATTGGGATTTATATCATCAGCATGACGGATGGCGTGTCCGACCTGCTCGAAGTGGAGGTGCTGATGAAAGTCGCGGGGGCAGCGCTGCCGATTGCGCCGCTCTTCGAGACGCTCGATGATCTCCAGCGCGCGCCGGAGATTTTGCGGGCGTATTTCGAATGGGCCGACCGGAAACGGCCCGCGCACCAACACGTGATGCTGGGCTACTCGGACTCGAACAAGGATTGCGGATACATCACGGCCAATTGGGCGCTCTTCGAAGCGCAGGATGCGATCGCGTCGCTGTGCCAGGAACTCGGCGTGCGGCTGACGTTGTTTCACGGCCGCGGCGGCAGTATCGCGCGGGGCGGTGGACCGGCGGCGAAGGCGATCCTCGCGCAGCCCGCGGGGCTGCGGGGCGGCACGATTCGGGTGACCGAGCAGGGCGAAGTGCTCTCCACTCGTTACCACGACCCCGATCTCGCGCACCGCATCCTCGAGCAGATGGCGTATGGCGTCATGCTGGGAATCCACGCGGCGGAGCATCCGCGTGAGGTGCCGGGCGAATGGCGCGAAGCGATGGCGACGATGAGCGCAGCCGGCAACGCCGCGTATCAGGCGCTCGTGCACGATGACCCGGAGTTTCTCGTGTTCTGGCAGCAGGCCACGCCGATCGACGAGATCAGCAATCTCAAGCTCGGTTCACGCCCGACGTTTCGTAAGGCGACGAAGAGCGTCGAGGACCTCCGCGCGATCCCCTGGGTGTTTTCCTGGATGCAGAGCCGCTTCAATTTTTCCGGCTGGTTCGGCCTCGGGAGCGCCCTCGAAGCGGTGCTGAAAACGGGCAACGCCGGCCGCCGCCTCTTGCGCGAGATGCATGCCGAATGGCCGTTTTTCCAGACGATGATCGACAACGCGCAGCTCACGATGCGCAAAGCCGACATGGGCATCGCCGCGCTTTATGCGGGACTCGTGACCGACGAGAAAATCCGCCGGCGCATTCTCGGACTCCTCGAGGCGGAGTTTGCGCGCACCGAGACTGCGATCCTGGCCGTCACGGGTCAGAAGCACCTGCTCGCGGGCGATCCCGTGCTGCTGAACTCGGTGCAGTTGCGCAACCCCTACATCGACCCGCTCAATTACATTCAAGTCGAGATGCTGCGCCGGCTGCGCAGCGGAAAACTCAGCGCCGCAGAAGCCGATGCCACGCGCGGGGTCGTTGAGCTGACGATCAACGGGATCAGTGGTGGATTGAAGAATACGGGGTGAACGGGTGGGAAGGTGGGCCGTGCGCTCCGCGCGCGGCTTTCCGGGAACTAGATTGCTCGCCCAACCGTCG
>JANPIT010000910.1:0-3334 GCA_031425115.1 Opitutaceae bacterium
TCTTCGCGGACGACTTCGTGGTTCTCGACGAGGCGCACACCGTGCCGGACGTCGCGACGGAAAACTTCGGACTCTCACTCTCGAGCTATGGCGTCGATCGCGCCCTGAAATATCTCTTCAACCCTCGCACCAAACGCGGCCTTTTCCGCAAGCTCGGCGGACCCGAGGCGCAACAGCTCGTGGTCGACGCGCTCGACGCCTCGCGGTTGTTCTTCGATTTCCTCAGCACTACATTACTCGCCGCCCGCCCCGTCGTCCGCGTGCGCGAGGAAGGCGTAGCGGAATCGGCGCTCGAGGGGCCGCTGAGCGCGCTTCATCGCATCTTGGGAAAACTCGCTGACAAACTCGAGGATGGCCGCGAGCGCGACGAACTGCTCGAGCAAAAGCAGCGAGTGAAAGGGCTGCAGGCCGGTATCAACGAATGGCTGACGCTGGCCGACAAGGGTCACGTCTACTGGGCGGAGCGCGGCGGCCGCAAACAGACCATCGTCGCACTGCGCAGTGCACCGATCGATGTGGCTCCCGAGCTACGGCGTCATCTTTTCGGGTGCAGCACGAGCGTGGTCTGCACCAGCGCCACCCTCGCGATGGGTGGCCAGATCGAACCCTTTGCCGCGCGGATGGGAGCCGACGAAGCCAACTCGGTCGTCGTCAAATCTCCGTTCGATTTCGCACGCAACATGCGCGTCTACGTCGCCGCGGACGTCCCCCTGCCCTCGCCGCAGGAAGCGAAACTCGCCCTGAATGTCCTCGCCGACTACATCGCGTTTTGCACCGCGCGCGTCCGCGGCGGCTCACTCGTGCTGTTCACGAGCTACAATGACATGCGCGCCATCGCCGCGACCCTTGAGCCCCAGTTTGCCGCCGCCGGTCGGCCTTTCCTGATCCAAGGCGCTGACCTGTCCCGCACTGAGTTGGCCGAGCAGATGCGAGCGCGGGGGAATGCGGTGCTCTTCGGCACCGACAGTTTTTGGACGGGCGTCGATGTTCCGGGCGATGCGCTCGCGCAGGTGATTATTACACGCCTGCCCTTTGATCCGCCCACCCACCCGATCACGGAGGCGCGCTGCGATCACATTCGAGATGTCGGCGGCAGTCCCTTCAACGAGCTTACGCTCCCGGATGCGTTAGTGAAATTCCGCCAAGGCATCGGACGCTTGATCCGCACGACGACGGACCGCGGGCTGGTGACCATCCTCGATTCCCGCGTGCTCGCGAAAAGCTACGGGCGACTTTTCCTCGAGTGTCTGCCGCAACCGGAGTTCACGCTGCTCACCCAGGAAACTCGCGGCGAAAAATTTCATCCTTTCGCCTGAGCCAGACGTAGCTAGGGTTGACGACTACACTATGCTGACTCTTCGCGCCGCTGCGCTATCCGACATCGGCCGAGTCCGCCGCGAGAATGAGGATCGGTTCCTGCTCGACGAAAAGGCCGGGTTGTTCGGGATTGCTGACGGAGTTGGCGGGTTGCCCGGCGGAGCCGAAGCAGCGCAACTTGCGGTCGAGGAGATTACCGGGGCCTTGCGCGCCACTTCCATCGGCACGGAGCCTGATTTGGTCCGAATCGTCCAGCGCACCAATGGGGTCGTGGCAGCGCTCGGTCAGAAAATCAGCCCCGCCATGGGCATCGGCACGACGCTCACGATCGGCACGGTGCATCAAGCGACGTTGAAGATCGCCCATGTCGGGGATTCTCGCGCCTACGGCACACGGAAACGCGACTTTTTGCGGCTCACGGAAGACCACTCGGTGGAAAACGAAGCACGACTGCGGCGCGCTCGCGGCGAGGTGGTTTATTATCACGAGGCCAATCGCAATGCGCTCACGCGCTGTATCGGCCAGCCCACGCCCCCTGAGGTCGACATTATCACGCGTCCGCTGCTGGCGGGCGATCGCTACCTGTTTTGCACCGACGGCGTGACCCGCATGGTTCAAGACGAAGAGCTCGGCGCGATGCTGGCAAAAGCGGAGACACCGCACGCCGCGCTCGAGGAAATCATTACTCTGGCCGTGCGCCGCGGCGGCCCGGACAACGCGACCGGCGTCGTCTTTTTCGTCGACGCTGTCTGACGTGTCTTCTCGGGTGCAGCAGTTTCAGGCGCTCGTCGATCGGCAACCCGAAAACGAATTGTTCCGGTTCAGCCTGGCGCAAGCGCTCGCCTCGGACGGCCGCGGGGCAGAGGCGATGCCGCACTATGAACTCTGTATCTCAAAAAAATCGGACTGGATGATGGCGCGAATCCATCTAGGGAAACTACAGCTGCACCTTGGGCTGCGCGCGGAAGCAAAAAAAATGTTGGCGTCAGCCCTCGCGCTTGCGGTCGAGCAACAGCACGAGGATCCCGAGCGCGAGTTGCGGGCCTTACTTGCTGACCTGTGAATAATGGCAGCGCCGGCGCGCCGGACGCTTTCTCAGACGTTCAACACGCCGCCGGACGGGTAGTCCACCCGAGGCGACCCCGTGGATCGCGTAGAGCGGCCTTATACCGATTGCACGTAAGTTTTGGACTCTCCCAGTAGCGTCGCATGGTCTTTGGTTCTGGGTATACAAAGACCTGAACCGTAGGTCAGCGCGCTTGAGCGCGCCAAACCGCGTCCGCAAGCGGACTGGCCTACAGTTACGCAGCCAAATCAAAAGACCATGGGTAGCGTCGCGACCTCCAGGCGCGATTCGTTAGATGGGCACGCAATGTGAGGCGCGCCCGGAGGTCGCGGCCCTACCTGTCCAGCCGCACCGCAGTCAAAAAATCAGCAGCCGTTGGTATTATTTCTGCCGAGGTTTCTTCTGCGCGAGGAGGCGAGCCTCGTATTCGTTCACTGGAGGATGGCCCTGCGCAAACCACCACTGAGCGATCAGCCCGAGATACCCGCCTTGCGTTTCTTCGATCAAATTCGCGCGTTCGACGATCAGCCCGTGAAGGTTATCTGGGACGCGGGCGTTAATTTGTTTTTTCTGACCCATGAGAAAGTGAAAACAGAGTTACGTTGCAAAAAGCACCTGAAATCGGGCTAGAGTAATGTAGCAACGGGTTCGAGCAACTCACTGGCTTATGCTAAATTAGCGGAGCCGCACACCAACGAATCAGCCCGCCCGGACAGACCCGACCTGTAACGAAAGGTTCGGGTTATGGGGTGAGGACCGATACTCGAGACTCCATATCTTCGGAAAGAATCCCATGCTTTCCCCCCAATCGCCCGGCAGCCATACCCCGCGGCGTTAGTCCTGAGCAATGCGGTGAAAACGGCAGGGGTAAAATCGGGCGATGCCCCCGCAAAGATCAGTATTGGTGCCAGAGGCCGGGATTGAACCGGCGACCAAAGGCTTATGAGTCCT
>JANPIT010000911.1:0-2844 GCA_031425115.1 Opitutaceae bacterium
TCTGCAATTCCGGATCCGAGGCCAACGATCTCGCGCTCATGATGGCACGGCTCTCCACCGGCAACTACGACATGCTCGCGCTGCGCAACGCCTATCACGGCGGCAACGCCAGCGGCATGGGCGTCACCGCGCACAGCACCTGGAAATTCAACGTCCCTCATTCCTTCGGCGTGCACCACGCGATCGCCCCGTAACCGTATCGTGGAGCCTATGGCTACGACGATCCCGAGGCGGGCCGCAAATACGCCGACGACGTCAAGAACCTGATCGACTACGCCACGCCGGGAAAAGTTGCGGGCTTCATCGCCGAGTCGATTCAAGGCGTGGGCGGCTTTGTGGTTTTTCCCGAAGGCTATTTGAAGCACGTCTACGAACACGTGCGCGCCGCGGGAGGAGTGTGCATCGCCGACGAAGTGCAGACCGGCTTCGGCCGCACCGGCACGCATTTCTGGGGCTTCGAGACCCAGGGCGTGATTCCCGACATTGTCACGATGGCCAAGGGCATCGGCAATGGCGCGCCGCTCGCTGCCGTGGTCACCACGCCGAAGATCGCGGCAGTGATGTCCCAGAAAGTTCATTTCAACACGTTCGGCGGCAACCCCGTCGTGAGCGCAGTAGGCAAGGCCGTGCTCGAAGTAATCGAAAAGGAAAAGACGCAGGAGAACTGCCTGGAACTCGGCCATCACATCCTCGTCGGCCTCGAGAAATTGAAGGCGAAGCACAAGGTCATCGGCGATGTGCGCGGCAAAGGCCTCATGCTCGGCATCGAGTTCGTCAAAGACCGCACGACGAAGGCGCCCGGCAAGGAAGAGTGTGCGCAAGCGGTCGAGAACGCCCGCGAGCTGGGCCTGCTGCTCGGTAAAGGCGGCCTCTGGGGCCAGACGATTCGCTTCGCGCCGCCGATGAACATCACCAAGGCCGATGCGGATTTTCTCCTCGCCGTGCTGGACGAAGCAATCGGCGCGATTTGAAGCCGCACTGCTGACCGCGGTCGGTGTCGACGGCGATTAAGCGTCGAGGCACCGCCGCACCGTCTCCAGCACATGCTGGGGGGTCGAGGGTTTCTGAATAAAATTCCGCCCTTCTTCAAAAGGGAACCGCCGTCCGGATACATCCGCGCTGTAACCGCTCGTGAAAATCACCCGCAGCGCGGGTTTGTCCGCTTGCAGCTGGGCAGCGAGATCGCGCCCGCTCACTCCGCCGGGCATCACGATATCGGTGAAGAGCAGTTGGATGCTCTCGCGGTGCCGGTCCCAGATTTGCCGGGCCTCCCCTCCATCGGCGGCTTCCAACACACGGTAACCGGCTCGCTCCAGCACCGCGCGGGTTACCAGCCGGACGGCGGGTTCGTCTTCCACCACCAGAATGGTCTCCGTGCCGCCCCGTGGGACAGGTCGGGCGAGCCGCACGGGCGCGGCCGGGACCTCAAAGATCGCGGGAAGAAAAACGCGAACGGTCGTGCCCCGGCCCACTTCACTTTCAACCGCCACCCAACCGCGATGTTGCTTCACGATGCCGAACACCGTCGCCAACCCGAGACCCGTGCCTTTACCGGGTTCTTTGGTCGTGAAGAACGGCTCGAAAATTTTGGGCAGCACGCCGGGTTCGATCCCCGTGCCGTTGTCCTGCACCTTCAGACAGACATAAAGCCCCGGCGCCGCGTCCGGGTGCAGGCGTGCGAAATCCTCGTCCACGCGTTTTTCCGAAGTCTCGATGAGCAATCGGCCATCACCGCGCATGGCATCGCGCGCATTGACGGCTAGGTTCATCAACACTTGGTCCAGCATGCCGGCGTCAGCCTGCGTCATCAGGGGCGTCGGGTGCAGGTGCAGTTGCAGACGCACGCTCTCTTCGATGATACGCTGCAGCATCTTCGCCAGACTCGTGACGACCTCGTTCAGATCGAGGACCCGCAGCTGCATCGCCTGCTTATGACTAAAGAGCAGCAACTGCCGCGTGAGATTCGCGCCGCGCTCGGCCGCCGTCATCACGGCCTGCAGGCCTTTGCGAACCTCGACTGGCAGTCCGTCGGACAGGCTCGAGAGTTCCGCCTGCATCAAGATCGCCGCGAGGATATTATTGAAGTCGTGCGCCACCCCGCCGGCCAACTGCCCGAAGGCTTCCATCTTCTGGGACTGGCGCAATTGCTCCTCAAGCTGCCGTCGGTCGGTGATGTCCTCCGCCGTGCCGACCACCCGGATGACTTCCCCGCTCGCACCTCGCACGGGAAAAGCCCGGTCGCGGATCCAGCGCACCGCACCGTCCTCCCGTATGATTCGATACGTTTCATCGTAGTCACCCGCGGTCTGACGCGTTTCCACGGCGTGCCGCACGCGCGGGCGATCATCGGGATGAATCGCTTCGAGCCACGCCTGCGGAAACGCGTAAAGGCTGGCGCAGCTGCGACCCCAGATTTTTTCGTAGGCCGGGCTGATGTAGAGCATCCGCAACTTTGCGGGATCGGTGATCCAGAACGCCTCTTGGATATTTTCGGCCAGCTCGCGAAAGCGCTCCTCGCTCGCGCGGAGCTGCGCGAGCGCGTCCTGGCGTTCGCGGTCGCGCTCGCAGCCCTCCAAGGCAAACGCGATGTCCAGCACCAGTTCGTCGAGCAGCCGGAGCTCCTCCGCGTTGAAGAACCCCGTCTGGTCCGCGTAAAGGTTGAACGTCCCGATCGTGCGGCCGGCGATGGTCAAGGGCAGCGCCACCATCGCCTTGTATCCACGATCCAATGCCGCGTCGCGCCACGGAGCCGCCTGCGGGTCCCGCGCGACGTCGTTGCAAACCGCGTGGGCACCCGTTTCCACGGCACGTAGCGTGAACGCGCAGCTCGCGACGGGATCGGTG
>JANPIT010000912.1:0-18125 GCA_031425115.1 Opitutaceae bacterium
GCATCTGGAGGCTCCGCCGGTGGTCACCTCGCAGCCTGCACTGGCACAATCACTGGTTTTGGCAGCGACGAACGACCGAACGCCATGATCCTTTTCAACGCCGCCACCACGCTCGCTCCGATCGGGGATTGGAAATTTGAAGATCCCAAGGAGGAACCCGGCATGGACCGATTAGGAGTGAAGGGGCACGTTATCTCTCCAGCGCATCACATTGGGCCACACACTCCACCGACCCTGCTTCTCCATGGAACAAGAGACGACACAGTTCCCTATGGCAGTGTTGTAGCTTTTGATAAAGAGATGAGGAAGGCAAATCGCCCATGTAAGCTTATTGGCTACGAAGGTGCAGACCACGCCTTCTTCAACAGACCGGAGTATCTAAGAAAAACGATGGCCGAAGCCGACGGTTTCCTCGTCGATCTCGGCTGGCTCAAAAAGTGAAGTCGCGTTTCCAAAAAAGCCCGGCTGGGGCCGCGCAGCGTCCAACAAAAACCGATACACGGATGAATAAACTAACAGCTTCATTCGATGTCCCCGAGCCGCGGGGAAAACGATGTCTTTTCCGTCTGTCCTACGGGCGGTCGCTGCCGTTCGTCGTGGCGGTTGTTCTTTGCGCCGGGATCGCGCCGTCGTCGCACGCGCAGGCGGACGGGAAGGCAGGGAAAGCAAAAGAGCGCAAGGGGGAGTTGGTCAGCGCCGCCGTGCTCGATCGGTATGATGCCCGCGAGTTCGAAGGTGTGAAATACCGGCTGCTCAAGCCAATCGATCTATCGGAGAAGCCCGGCAAGAAGTATCCGATGATCCTGTCGCTGCACGGCGCGGCCGGCACCGGCGATGACAACGTGCGCAACCTGAGGGAATGGAACACGGTGATGGCGCAGGAAGAGCTGCGTCGCAAGCACCCCTGTTTCGTGGTGGTTCCGCAGTCGGCCGGTCCGTGGCGGACGCCGGCCATGGCGGCGCATTACACGGATGAGAAAATCGCAAAGATGTCCGCCGCCTGGCAGGAGGTCGTCGAGAGTCGTCGCAAAGTCCTGCAGGATCCCAAAGGCGGCAACCTAGACCGTGTGTTCCTGCTGCTCGATGCGTTGGCCAGGGAATTTCCGATCGACCTGGATCGCGTTTACGTTCTCGGCCACTCGATGGGCGGATTCGGCACATGGACGGCGGTCGCCGAGCAGCCGCACCGTTTCGCCGCAGCGATCACGTCGGCGGGCTGGCTGGGGCCGTGGTTCGACGCCAACGCGGTGAAGGACGTGCCGATCTGGTCGTTTCAAGGCGCCAAGGACAAAACAGCGCAAGTCAACATGGGGAACTCGACCTTCGAGCGGATGAAGGCGATCGGAGCCAAGGTGAAATTCACCGAGATGGCGAATCATGGACACAATGTGAATGAAGCGGCGTTCGCCTATACCGGTGACACCGCGGCAAACGGCGGCGTCACGAAGTATGCGTCAGACCGATGTGACAAGTCGCCGGACGTGTGGGACTGGCTGTTCGGGCAGAAGCGTGCGGCGAAGTGAAGGACGTTACGCGGGAGGACGCAGGAACCTCCTTTTAGACCCGGAGGCCCTCCCCCCGCGATTGCGGGACGCGGCGCTTTCAACGCGCCGCGTGCCATTTCGTTTACCTCGCACGAAAATAATTTCTGCGACGCGAAACCTGCGGGCAATTCACTCGACCGAGACGCCGCGATCGGCGAAAAAAGCCGCGCGCCTGGCCAATCCCCACGCACAACCCCATGTCACCCCCTGATCAGGCCGTTTGGTTCGCCGAGAGCGTGCGACCGCATGAGCCGGCGCTGCGCGCGTTTCTCTCGCGACGGTTTTCCAGCCTGCCCGACCACGACGACCTTGTGCAGGAGACTTACGTGCGCCTCCTGGGCATCTGCGATCCGCAACGGCTGGCTCACACGCGGGCTTTTCTATTCACGATCGCGCGCAACGTCGCCATCGACCACATCCGTCGCAAGCGCCGCACGCCCGTCGATCCCATCGACGACACCACCGAATTCGCCTTGCTCGAAACGGCGCCCGACACGGCGGAGTTGCTCGATCATGCGCACCGGCACGAGGCGATGCTGGCCGCGCTGGGGACCCTGCCGGCGCGTTGCCGCGAAGTGATGCTGCTCCGCTACGTGGACGGATTCTCCGCCCAGGAAATCGCGGTGCACCTCGGCCTCGCCGCTGCGACCGTGCGCGTCCATTTGATGAAAGGTGTGCGCGACTGCGCGCAGTTCTTCCGCACGCACGGCCTGCTCGACGCCGCCGAATTGGGGAACGCCGAATCATGAAGACGGCCGAGAACAACGAAGACCGCGAAGCCGCGACCATCGAGGCCGAGGCGGTGGCGTGGCTCGCCGAACGCGACGAGGGCTTCGCGCCGGGCCGCGCCGCGGCCTTCGAATCCTGGCGCCGCCGCGATGCACGCCACGCCGCATCGGTGTCTGAATTGGAGCAGGTGCTCGCGCAACTCGACGGCCTGGCGGCGCGGCGCGAAGACGTGAACGCGCATTTCGACCGCGTCTCGCCGCCGCCCCCCGCGGTGGTGCCTGCACCGGTGGGTGCCGTGCACGGGTGGCGGCCAATCGCATGGGGCGGCATTGCGGCCGCGCTGGCCGTGGCCGGGTTCTTCGGTTTTCGCGCTGCGCAGCAGACAGCCGGGCCGGACACGCGCTACGCGACAGCAGCCGCCGGCTACGAGCGCGCCCGCCTGGGCGATGGCTCGACGCTCGAACTCAACACCGCGAGCGCGGCACGCGTCCACTTCACCGCCGCGGAGCGCCGCGTCGAACTCGAGTCCGGCGAGGCTCACTTTGAGGTCATGCACGACCCGGCGCGGCCTTTCGTAGTCAGCGCCGGCGGTGTGGCCGTGCGCGCGGTGGGCACCGCCTTCAACGTGCGGTTCGTCTCCGGCGCCGTCGAGGTCACGGTGACGGAAGGCAAGGTCACGGTGGAGCCGGCGCCCTCACCTCGCCGGAGCGACGCGAAAACGGAGGCCGCCGGCCGTTCGCGCGACGCGCGTGACCACCGCGACGCCGCGCCGATCAGCCTCGGCTCAACGCTCCTGAACGTCCACGAACGCCTGGCGATCCGGGTGGCATCCGCCTCTGGCGACGTCGCGGCACCTGCGCCCACCATCGAACGACTCGCACCCGCCGAGGTGCGCGCCACGCTCGCGTGGCAGCGCCGCGTCACCGATTTCTCCGACACACCGCTGGCCGAAGTCGCCGCGCGTTTCAACCGGCACCACGCGCTCCAGCTTGTCGTGGCCGATCCGACGCTGGGGGCGCGGCGCATCGGCGGGATGTTCGCGCTGGACGACGTGGAAGCATTCGTGCGCCTGCTCGAGCGTGACGGCATCGTCCGCGCTGAACGCGAGGGAGACACGGTGTGGCTGAGAGCGCCGTAGGCGCGCTCGCGGTCGTCAGCGTTGGACCGGCAACGACTTTCTCCGGCACACGGAGCTTATACCTGTGGCTCATAAGATTTGGACTTTTCCGGGTAACGTCGCGATCGGGCGCGACAAGGGCAATGCGCACTCGACGAGCCGCGCGCCCGGAGGTCGCTGCACTACCTTCCTAGCCGCACTGCAGCCAAAAAAATTAGCAGCCGTTGGTATTATACAGGGGGCTAACTAACGCGGAAATTTCACACGCCGAATGAGCCGACGACGCAGCCTGTCCGGCGGATCGGCGGCACTCTTGCCGCCCTCCGGGAGCAATCGGCGACAGGAGTGTCGCCGCTCCGTGAAATTCCCGGACTAACACTCGCACGCCAGCGGCCAGGTGGCCGGCGCCCACCCAGTCATGAAGCACCACCTCGATCATACCGCGCCCGTCCGCCTCACGGATTCGTTTCGCTTTTGAGCCCGAGCGCTGAACCTTGGTCTGCCATGAAAAGAGTGCTTGCACAGGTCGTCGCGCTGAGTGCCTTCGCCGCCTCCGCCTTCACCACTCCCGCTTTCGCCGCCGCGCCGCCCGCCCGGCCCAACGTCCTTTTCATCGCCGTTGACGACCTCAACGATTACATCGCCCCGCTCGCCCGTCACCCCGGCGTCAAGACGCCCCACCTCGATCGCCTCGCGCAACGCTCCGTCACGTTCACCAACGCCCACTGCGCCGCCCCGGCCTGCCACCCCTCGCGCCTCGCCGTCATGACTGGCGTTCACCCGTCGCGCTCCGGCATCTACACCAATCTCTTCGGCGCGCACGGTCCGCGCTGGCGCGAAGAATCGCCCGTGCTCAAGGATGCCGTCGTCCTGTCTCAACACTTCCGCGACCACGGCTACCGCGCCGTCGGCGGCGGCAAAATTTTCCACACGTTGCAATGGACGCCTGGCGATTCCCAAAACGATCCCGCCGCCTGGGACGCCTACCGCGGCGACCCGCTCGACCCCATCTCACCCGATTGGGTGCGCGCGAAATTCGAATCCGACGCCGAAGCCGGTCTCACCCCGGGTCGTCCACTCCGGGACAATTTTTTCGGCGCCGCGCCGCTCGACGTGCCCGACGAGAAAACCGGCGACCACCTCGTCGTCGATTGGGCCGCCGCGCAATTGCGCCAACCGCAGACCAAACCGCTGTTCCTCGCCGTCGGGCTTTTTCGCCCGCACATCCCGTTTGAAGTCCCGCAGAAGTGGTTCGATCTCCATCCGCTCGCCGACGTGAAACTCCCCGAGGTCCGCGCCGACGATCTCGCCGACGCCCACGAACACGGCCGCCGCAGTTGGCACCACTGGGTGGTCGCCAATCACCAATGGCAGAAATTCGTCCAGGGCTATCTCGCCAGCATCAGCTACGTCGACCACCAGATCGGCCGCCTCCTCGACGCCCTCGATGCCTCCCCGCTCAAGGACAACACCATCGTCGTCCTTTGGAGCGACCACGGTTTTCACCTCGGTGAAAAAGAGAACTGGGAGAAATTCACGCTCTGGAACCAAAGCACCCGCGTGCCGCTCTTCATTGCCGCTCCCGGTCTGGGCCAGCAGGGCCGCCAGACCCGCCAGCCCGCGACGCTCACCGATCTCTATCCCACGCTCTGCGAACTCGCCGGCCTGCCCATCCCCGCGCAATGCGACGGCGCGTCGCTCGTCCCGCAGCTCAAGCATCCCGACGCTGCGCGCGCCCGTCTCGCGCTCACGTCCTTCCAGTTTGCCGGCGAACCCGCTGCATCGCATGCCGTCGCGGATGCGCGCCACCGGTTCATCCGCTATGGAAACGGCTTCGAGGAGCTCTACGATCTCGCGTCCGACCCGCGCGAGTTCACCAACCTCGCCGCCGATCCCGCGCTCGGCGCCGTGAAAGCCCGCCTCGCGCTGGGCCTCCCCGCCGCTCCCGCCCCCAACCGCCGCGCCCCCGCCGAATCCCGCTACAACCTGCGCCCTGCCGGGGCCGCGAAAAAGAAATCCACCCAATGACTTTCTGCGGTCCCGGCCGCAGTGTGCCGCTTACCGGTCTCTGACACTCCCCCAACGGGGCCCAGAATCACCCCGCCATGGGCGGGTCGTGCGCTCCGCGCGCGGCGACAGGGCGATTGCGCCTCATATCCCAGCGGCGCGCTGAGCGCGCGGTCTACCCCGAGTCACGTCTGGCCAATGCACGAAACTTTCTACGCTTCGAGTTGCCCGAACGACACCTTCATTCCCGGCAGCAGCTTAGAGGTCACTTTTTCCGTTCCCACTCCGCGCGCGTGCAATTGGTAAGTGCCTTTCGCGAGCGTGAAGACTTCGATCAACCGCGAATCCGGATCGATGATCCAGTATTCCGCGACGCCGAACTGTTCGTAGAGCGCCTTTTTGTCCACGCGGTCCCGCCGCCACGTGCCTTCGGAAATGATCTCGATCAACAAGTCCGGCACGCCGCGGATGCAATTTTCCTCAACGATAGATTTTCGCGCCGCGGAAACGTAGACCACGTCGGGTTGCACCGCCTTTCGGCCACTGAACACCACATCGATCGGGCTGATCAATGCTTCGCCGAGCTGGCGGGCGTTTACAAATTCATCGAGATACCGCCACGTGCGGGCGGCAATCCGTTGGTGGGTGGGCCGGGGTGCAGCGGACATGATGATTTCTCCATCCCACAATTCCGTGGGCAGATTCGACTCGGCCGACTCCGCCGCGAACTCGTCGTAAGTCCAAACGCGCCTGGCCTTGGGTCGCGACAGCGTTGCGGTGCTCATGCATTCACTCAAGCCCACGCGCCCCTTGTAATCAAATGCTCATTTCTGCGGACCCATCATGGTCTTTTGTTTTGGCTATACAAAGACCTGAACCGTAGGTCAGCGCGCTTGCGCGCGCCAAACCGCGTCCGCAAGCGGACTGGCCTACAGTTACGCAGCCAAACCAAAAGACCATGGGGGACCCCTGCACGGAGCAACTAAGAGGTGGATAAGCTCACGAAGGAAGTGGCGGCACCCGCTCACGACCTCTACAACCGCAAACGCCCGCCGGACAATGTTGACTGCGCGCACAGCCATGCCGCCCGTTGACGCGTCCTTCGCCATCTCTACGTTTTCCCCATGCTCCAAATCACGCTGCCCCTGCGTCGCCTCAGCTCCCCGACTCATACGTTCACCGCACGGATACTCGTTGTGCTGTTGGCCGTCGCCGGCGTCCGCGCCCAGGTCGCCCCGACCGCACCGGCCACCGCGCCCGCGACTCACGCCACCACCCCGGCGGAAGACGCGATCGTCCTCAGCCCGTTCGCCGTCAACGCCAGCTCCGACACCGGCTACGCCGCCACCAGCACACTCGGCGGCACGCGCCTCAAGAGCGAATTGCGCGACGTCGCCTCGCAAATCGACGTGATGACCTCCGAGTTTCTCGACGACATCGGCGCCCTCACGCTCGACGAGGCGCTGCGCTACTCGATGAACATCGAGTCGAGCGACGAAAACTTCTCCCCCGGCACCGACCCGAACACCAACGGCGTCTTCTCCTCCGCCTACGGCAGCCGCACGCGCGGGCTCAGCCGCTCGAACAACACGCACGATTTCTTTGAGACCAACGTCCCGCTCGACACCTATAACACCGGCAAGCGCTTCACCCTCGTCTCCGGCTCCAACGCGATTCTCTTCGGCGCCGGTTTCGCCGGCGGCACCAACGACGTCGCGTTCGACCGGCCCGACCTGCGCAAATTTTCCGGCAACACCACGATCCGCGCCGACTCGAACGGCAGCCTGCGCGCCTCCGTCAACTTGAGCCAGCCTCTGATCAAAAATCTCCTCGGGCTCCGCGTCGCCGGCCTCCGCGCCGACGAACGCGACTACCGCGAGCGCGTCGGCTCGAAGACCGACCGGCTCTACGCCTCGCTGATGCTTCAGCCAACGAAGCGCATCGCGGTGCGCGGCTGGCTGGAGAAATACGAGTCGCGGCAGCACAACGCCGCCAACACCCTCGTCGCCGATCGCGTGAGCCCCTGGCTGGCGACTGCGTCGCGGCCGTATTTCAACAACGCCGGCCTCACAGCCGCGAGCACCGCGGCGCAGTTCAACACCGCCTTCAACGCGCAGGGCGCCGATCTCGCGGGCTCCGCCGAGCGCTTCAACAACGTCGCCTCCGCTGGCACCGTCGTCTTCAACCTCGACGGCACTCAGCCCACGGCGATCCGCAACTGGACGAACACCGTCACCTCACGCCGCCCGCTCGACGGCACGCAGGACCCCAGCATCATCGATCCCGCGATCTATCCGCTCGACGAAAGCGTGGTCGGCAACGCCATGCAGCGTCGCTGGCGCGCCAGCATTCACGGCCTCGTGTTCGAGGTGAATCCCTGGCGCGATATCTACATCGAGGGCGGCTACAATCGCGAGGTCTTCGACACGCGCTCGCTGAGTTTTCTTTCCGGCAACAACACCGATCTGCGCGTCGAGTTGAACCGGTTTCTCCCGGACGGCGTCACGCCGAACCCGAACCTCGGCCGCTACTACGTCGAGGACGACATCACGGGCAGCATGTGGCGCAACCACCGCACCGAACGCCGGCTGCAGGTCGCGTTCGCGCAAGACCTCGAAAAGCGCGGCGGCCTGTGGCGCTGGCTCGGCTCCCATCAGGGCGCCGTGATGTATACCGGCGGCGTGAACATGCGCGTGCAGCAGAACAACAACAACGCGCGTATCATTTCCGACAATACCTTCGACGGCATCACCTACCCCGCCGGGACCACCGCCGCCAACGACATCACCCGCAACACGCGCCGGCTCCGCACGCGTTTCTACCTCGACACCCCGCAGAACGACAGCGGCCGCGGCCAGTTCGAGGTGCGCGCGCCCTTCAATCTCTGGGACGCCGAGACGCGCGTCATCGGCAAAGACTCCGCCGGCCGCGACGTCGTGATCAACTCGGGCATGAGCAACCCCTACGGCGCGCAAGTCCAGACCTCCAACGGCAAGAAAAAGGAAGACGCGCTGCAGTATGGCCTGCAGAGCAGTTTCCTCCAAGGCCGCCTCAATCTCACGTTCGGCGAGCGTTTCTCCGACGCCTCGTTTGCGCCGTGGGTTGGACAGGGCGGCGCCAACAGCCGCCTCGCGCGCCGTTACAACGCCGTCACCGGCAAATATGAGGAGCCCGTCCGCAACGGTGCCGCGATCGTGTTCCCGAGCAACGGCCAGGCGGTCGGCAATGCCGGCTTCGAGCCGTGGGATGCGATGCTGAGCCGCGGCGGGGAGTTCGATTCCCTCGAAGCGGCGACCAAATACAGCGTCACCTCGCGCATGAAAGGCGTCGTGCTCCATCCGCTCGGCCGCAACGGCATTCCGAGCTTGCACTACACGGAATCGTCGTCGGCCTTCGTCGCCGACTTCACCCGCAAATCCCCGACCGGTGCCGAGGCCCAGCTCGACGACGGCACGACGCGCGAATACGGCGTCTCGCTGCGTTTCCTAGAGAACAAGTTCGTCCTGCGCGTGAACGCCTACGAGTCCGTCTACCTCGGCGTCTCGGGCGGCGGCATCAGCGTGCCAAATCCTCCCGCGGTCGGCGGCAACTCCGGCATGGACCGCGCCGATATCCGCTGGACCTCGATCCACATCGAGAAGTCGGTGCAGAACTACAACCTCGCCAGGTCCGGCGGCCGCTACGAATCCGCCGCGACGGGCGCGCCGGTGCTCGGCGGGACGAACAGCGGCATCGATGCGGCCAGCCCGTTCCGCTTCCTGCAGGATGACGTCCTGAGCTGGCCGAGCGAAGGTGCCGCCGGAAACGCGTTCTCGCTCAAATACAACAACTCGTCGGATCGCATCGCCAAGGGCATCGAATACCGGCTCATCGCCAATCCCACCCGCGGTTGGAGCGTGAGCGCGAGCCTGGCCAAGAACAACACGCGGAGCGCGAACATCGCCGCGGATTGGTTCGGCGTCATCGGCTACCGGCTGGAAGACTGGCTCGCCGCAGCCAACGACAGCGCCGCGCCCCAGCGCGCCGGCGGCACCGGCCCGGCGCAATTGCACTTCAACACCACCACCAACGCCAACGAGACGCTCCTCGCCTACATGCGCAGCGCCGCGCTCGGCTGGGCGTTTCTGCGCGAGAGCGAAGGCCAGGCCAACAGCCAGGAAGTCGAGTGGCGCAGCAATCTCACGAGCTCGTATCGCATTCAAAGCGGGCCGCTGAAAGGTTTCCGTTTTGGCGGGAGTCTGCGCTATCGCGGCGACCGCATCCTCGGCTACCGCGACAAGACCGTGGCCACGGCCGACCTCGCCAGCGATCCGATCCTCGGCGCACCGGGCCTCTTCCCCGCTGGCTCAAGCATCACGATCGCCGACGTCGCGCGGCCCATCATGGGCGGCGCCACGGTAAGCACGGACGCCGTGCTCGGCTATGCAGCGCCGCTTTTCAAGAAACGCATCCGCTGGAACGTTTCGCTCAACGTCCGCAACGTGCTCAACGACGACAAGCTGATCGCCCAAAGCGGCCTCTCCACCGCGGGCGCGCCCGTTGTCTTCCAGTATCCGGAGCCGCGCGTATTTCTGCTGACGAACAGTTTTGATTTCTGAAGGCGCGACCCGCGCGTGTCCTCGAAAACCAACCCGCGCCAGACACCCGCGAACGCGTCGCGCGGATCGATGACGCGGGAAACCTTCCCTGGCCGACCGAGCCTGCGACCGACTGATACCGATGGCTCATGAGATCTGGATTTTCCTGGGTAGCGTCGTGACCTCCGGGCGCGACCGGTTCGACGGGCACTCAACGAGCGGCGCGCCCGGAGGTCGCGGCTCTACCTTCCTCGCGGCAATGCAGTCGAAGAATCAGCAGCGGTTGGTAGGAATATTCTTTCGATGCGACTAAACAGAATCCTGCGCGCCAGCGTTACAGGGTTGGTGGCCCTGCTCCGTCTTACCCCGTCGTATTCTGCGCTTCCCGTCGTGCTCGCTTCCTGCAGCGTGATGGTGGCGGCTGCACCCGTGGTCGCGGCGACGGCGGAGGCGAAGCGGACCTTCGACCTCCCTCGCGGCGACGCCGCGACGACGCTGCGCCAGTTCGCCATCGCCTCCGGCCGCTCGCTGGTGTTTGTGACCGACAAGGTGCGCGGTGAGAGGACGAATGCGGTGCGCGGCGAGTTCACGCCGCGCGAAGCGATGGCTCGCATGCTCGCCGGCACGGCGCTGGAGGCCACGCAGGATCCCGCCACCGGCGCCCTCGTCGTCGGCCGCAGGCGTTCCGCCGAAGCCGCACCGCGCCCCGGGGACGCCCAACCTGTATCCGACTCGCAACCCGGATCAACCACCGTGACCTCCAAACCCCGCACCCTGCTCGCGGTCCTCGCCGGCTGGCTTGCCCTCGGCACTGACACTTCGGCCCAAACCGTGACCCCAGCGGCATCCCCGCCGGCGAACGAAGAGGCGGTCGTCCTCTCGCCGTTCCAAGTCAACGCGACCTCCGATGTCGGCTACCAAGCCCGCGAGACCATCGCCGGCGGCCGTCTCCGCACCGACCTGAAGGATGTCTCCGCCCAAGTGGACGTGATGACGCAGGAGTTCATTTCCGATCTGGGCATCAACTCGCTGGAGGATGCGCTCAGGTTCTCGCTCAACATCGACAGCCAGACCGATTGGTATGACCCGTCCGGCAGCGAAAACACGCTCGGCGGCAATCCGTTCAACCCCTCCGCTGGCAACCGCGCCCGCGGCCTGTCGCGCGCCAGCACCTCCGTTGGCTTCTTCGAGACCTCCGCCCCGATCGACAGCTACAACACGGAACGCTATTCGTTTGTCGGCGGCCCCAACGCCATTCTCTTCGGCAACGGCATGGCGGGCGGTTCAGTCGATACGTCCTTCAAGCGAGCCGGCGTAAGCAGAAACAAATACAGTGCCTCGCTCCAAGTGGACAGCGACGAGGGCTACCGCGCGTCGATCGATCTAAACCAGGTCCTCAAGAAAAACTACCTCGCCCTGCGCTTCAACTCGATGAAGCAGGACCTCGCCACCAGTCGGAAGCCGTCATATGATCGGTCGGATCGGCATTTCACCAGCGTCTCATTCGAGCCCTTGAAGCGGCTCAGTCTGCGCGCCTACTACGAGTCCGGACTCATCAAGAAGGCGCCGGTGCGGTCGACACTCGTGCAGGACAAGGTCACGCCGTATTTCGATCGCTTCCTCACCCCTGAGCAGAAGGCGCGCTACCTCGCCACGTATGATCCGTCCGTCCTGAAGGGTTTCGACAATTCGGCGGTCAACTCCTTCAACGTCGGGGCCAACACCACCGCCATCAATGCAGCCCTGACGGCCCAAGGGTTCGGCCCACCCGTCGCGGGCGTCCCGAATACGGACATCCTATCGCGCTTCACCAGCTCGAGCCCCGTCTTGATCCTCGGTGGCGCCGCCACGAGCCCGATTCCCATCATGTCCTGGAACAACACAGGATTCCTGCAGAACGGCCCGGGGCCCTTCGTCGGTGAGAATTCCGACTGGTCCTTCACCGACGGCTCCATCTACCCCACGGAAATCAACCTCGTCGGCAATGGTCTGCGGAACTCCACGCGCACCAAAATTTACGGCGCGGTCATCGAGTTCAACCCGGTCAAAAATCTTTTCATCGAGTTGGCCAGCAATCGCGAGTTCATCACCTACTCTTTCGTGGACGCGCTCGGGGCGGGCGCAGCGGAGCTGATGATCGACCTCAATCGCTACCTGCCCGCGCAATGGGCACCCGGTCAGCCCGCGCCCGCCCGCGTGACCAATCCCAACTACGGGCGCTACTACGCCCAAAGCTCCGTCTCGGGCGGTGACAACCAGCAGGAGAAAGCCGACGACCGCGTGACCGCCACCTTCACCCTCGACTTCACCCAGAACAAAGGCTGGACGCGCTGGTTCGGGGTCCACCGCTTGCTGGGCGTCTGGACCTCTCAAATGAGTCAGCGTTTCGAGCAGGTCCGCAACGGCGCGTCTGCCGCCACCGTGATCAGCGACAACGACTTCACGGTCGCCATCAACAACAACGTCGCCACTCCGCTCCCCTCCGCCTTCGTCAATATGACCCAGGCGAACCGCCAGCTCCAGGTGCGTCACTATCTGGGCAGCCCGACGGCGGGCGTGGGCGGTGCGCCCTACGTCGATATGCAAGTCGATCCTTGGAACTGGGGTTCCATGGGCGTCGATGCCAGCGGCAAACCCGTGGTGGTGGCCGGCGAAAACTTGCCCGGCGGCGGAAGTGCCTACGCGATCAGCAACGGGCGCAAGGAAACCGTGGGCAAGGTTTTTTCCCTGCAGAGTGCGTTCTTCAATAATCGCATCATCACCAGCTTCGGCCACCGCACCGACGACAACACCTACACGAGTTGGTTGGGTAACGGGCTTCAACCCCGTTACGACGCCGCCACTGGAAGCTACTATTTTCCTCCGTCGGCAAATGATCCCGGCAACGCGGCGTTTGCCAACGCGCCTTACATGAGCTGGCAGGATTTCAAGAAACTGGGACTGGCGAGAACGCAGAATTTGGCCAGCCGGCAGAAGGAGAATCCCAAGTCGATCTCCAAGGGCATCGTCGTCCATCCGACGCGGTGGTTTTCCGTATTCTACAACGAATCCACCTCCGCTTACGCGGCGGAATTCAGCCGCTTCAACCACGATGGCAGCCCCATGACCATCGATGACGGCAAGGGCAAAGATTACGGCTTCTCCGTCTCGGCGCCCAATGGAAAACTCTCCATGCGCGTGAACTGGTATGAAAGCACGCGGCAGGGCGGCAACTCGATCTTCCAAGGGCAGATTGCCAACGGCATGCGGTCCTTGCGCGATACCGTCTACTACATCGATAAGACTTTTTTGAACCTCAACCCGGGGTTCGATATCGCGGGCAATCGCTACGCCCACTATCTGCAAAGCGTGCAGGACTCGAGCCTGCCGGCCAACGTCAACGCCAACACCAACTTCGTCGGCAACAACTTCCCGGTCGCGCCGAACCGTGAGCGGTCCGCCGTCCAGGCCGACCGAAAATCCGAGGGCGTTGAAGTCACTCTCACCGCCAACCCCCTGCCCGGTCTGGCTCTCTCCGTCCGGGGCGCAAAGAGCACGACGGCCGATTCGAACGCCGGGCTGCCCTGGTTTGAATATGCCGATGCTCGCTGGGCCGATTGGGAATCCATCGCCAATCAGCCGATCGGCGATATCCCGGGGATGACCCAGACCATCCGGCAATACATGCAGAGTATCATCCTCCCCACGATGAGCTATATGAAGATGTCCAGCGGCATGCCGAACCCCCAGGAGCGCAAATATCGGGTGAACGTCACGGGGCGCTATAGTATCCAACGCGGCCCGATCAAGGGCCTCTTCTTCGGCGGGAACTACAGTTGGCGCAGCAAGAGCATCCTGGCCTACGGCAGCCGTCCGGCAGTGGCGAAGGAAGTGTATCGGGATTTTGCCGATATCGGTGCCGGCAGCTACGACGTGCCCGACTTCGGCAGCCCGCTCCGCGGCCGGCCCCTGACCTCGCTAGATGGATTTTTCGGATACAGGCGAAAAATCTTCCAGGGCAAATACGAGTGGTCGGTGCAACTGAACATCCGGAATCTGCTCGATGACAATGAACTGATCCAGCAACGCGGCTATGGCAGAAAGCAGGCCGATGGGACGACGAAGTTCTGGGTCACCAACTACAACGTGCCGGATCCCCGTCGCTTCATTCTCACCAACACGATCTCGTTTTGATCGAACCCCACCTCATCAGAAGAAAGGGCGGAAGGTCATACTGGGCGTGGCCGGCGCCGTGTTGGATTCGCGCCTTTCTCCCTAGACTGCTCCCTGCCTGACTAAATGCCATGAGTCTTCCCGGATAAGGAATTTTCCCCCGCCAGACCCCCACCGCAAACATGCCCACTCTACCCCGCCCCCTCATCGCAGTTCTCGGCGTTTGCCTCGCATTCGGCACTGCCACGTCGGGCCAGATTGCTCCGACGCCACCGCCCCTTCCAGCCGCAAACCCACAGGGCGAGGAAGTTGTTCAGCTCACACCGTTTCAAGTGAACGCCGGCGACAATACAGGTTGGGCGCCCACTGAAACTCTGGCGGGCACCCGCTTCAAAACGAAACTCTCTGACGTCGCTTCGCAGATCGATGTTTTCACCTTGGATTTCATGGAGGATTTCGGCTTCACCAGTATCGATGCCGCATCGGTCTACTCGCTCAATATCGAGAACAGCACCGAGTTTGTGAGCAATGTGGAGTCGAAGGGGGGCGGCGAAGGCAACCTGCGGGTGCGCGGCATTGGCCAGGCCAGGAGAACCCGCGAATTTTTTGCGACCGACCTGCGCTCGGACAATTACAACCTGGAGCGCGTGACCCTGGCCTCCGGTCCGAACCCGATGATGTTCGGAATTGGGGCTCCGACCGGCGCCATCGATTCAACCCTGGCGCGTCCCATCATGAATCGAAACACGCGCCAACTGAAGACGCAGTTCGATAGTTTCGGCGGCATCCGCGGCGAGCTGCACCTCAACCAAACTCTGCTCAAAAACAAATTGGCTTTCCGCAGTGCCCTCCTCGCGGACAACAAAAAATCCTACCCAAACCCTTCCATCGACCGGGAACGCCGCGCCTACGGTGCGCTGGTTTACAAACCATTCAAAAAGACGTCGCTCAGCGCGCATTATGAATACGCCAAAGGGCACGGTCGGACACCTTCGCGCGGTCCTCCGCTGGACAAGGTCAGCGTCTGGTATCAGGCCGGTGATTTAGGCTCCGCGGTGGGCAACAAGCCCATTTTTAATAACAGTGCGGCATGGCAGACCGGGAGGAGTAACCCCGACGACCGGGTATTCAGCACTTCGGGCGATGGCGCGATCAGTGTGATCGGCGGAAACAATCCCGCCGGACTTCGCCCAATGGGATCGTTCTATTCGGTGGGCGTGCAAAACATCGCGGACAATGGGCGGTGGCCGGGGATTGTTGACCCGGTCAATGCGGGCACCACCAGAGGTGTATCGCTGCTCAACGACGACTATTATCCGCGAGATGCCAGCTACCATTACTTCACCGATTTCGGCGACCGCGACTCGTCGATCGTGAACCTGTTTTTCAACCAGGAGATCCTCAAGGGCCTCCATTTCGAGGCCGGGTATCAGCGGGACTCGAACAATAACTTCGGCGCGAGCTATATGGGCGGCGGCAACGGCGGCCTCAACCTCAACGTCGACCCCAACCGATTCTTGCCCGACGGCGTCACGCCCAATCCCTACGCCGGAAAGCTGTATTTCGATGGACTGGCCGGGTTCGATCACGGTTGGGCCAAAAGCGACGAATGGCGCGCCGCTCTCTCCTACGAACTCGATTTAAAGGAGCGTTCGAGCAACCGATTCGTGCAGCTATTGGGACGGCATCGCATCGCTGGCATTGTCTCCGGGATTGTATCGAAGAACCTCAACCAGGAATACCGCTACAACATTCAGCCAAAGATCGAAAACGGCCGGATGCGCGACCCGGTGTTCAGCGGAGTCAACTACACGGTCGAGCCCGGCGGACGCCGCGGGCTCGGAGCGTTGGGCAGCGGTTACACGGCCTCTGCCAACAACCGCGTGGTTAATTTCCGCTCTTACGTCGGCCAAGACCTGGGGTGGGTGCCGAGGGTGGACGGTTTTGAGATCGGGCAGCCGTGGAACATCACCGACAACCGGGGCGAGGTCTGGACCGTTGATCCGAGAAATGCCGGAACCGGCACCAACGGCGAGCGCCTCATCACGGGGCGAAACACGGGCGGCACCCACACGGAATTTGGCACCAAGCTTTTTTCTTACCAAGGCTACCTGCTGAAGGACCGCGTGGTGCTCACCTATGGCCGGCGCGAGGACTCGAATAATACGGCGCGCTCCGCAGCTCCGGCAGTCTTGTGGCGCAATCCGGAAACCGGGCAGATCATCTCAGCGGCTGCGGCCGGCTATCAGGCCCACATCGATCACTACGGCTTCGACAAAATGGATCCGGCGACCGAGGCGGTCGGGACGACGACGCTGAAAGGCATTGTCGTGCATCCGTTCCGTGACTGGCGTTGGAAGCTGCCCCTGGGGGCTGATCTTTCGCTCATGTTCACCGAGTCGGACACCTTTGCGCCCAATACCACGTCGAGAAATCCCGACGGCAGCTTCATGGCGAGCGAGCGGGGCAACGGGACCGACAAAGGATTTCGGCTGGGTCTTTTCGAGGGCCGTTTCAACTTGAGATACAACGAGTATAAAGTGGCTTCGTCGCCCACTTCGCTCGGCCCACTTTTCCGTGGTATCCGGGCAGCCATGCGTGGCGTGATGAAAGACGTCACTCGGGCCATGGTCGCAAACGAAGCGGAATTCCGGACGAAGTTCCCCGTTTGGCCGCTGCAAGGCCAGGGCGATCCCAAACTGGCCTACCCGTTCGCGTCCGTGAACAACGGTGGATTTGAAACGATGAATTTCTTCAATTATCTCGATCCCTACTCCGTCACTGCCGACACCGCCGCGGAAGGACGGGAAGTAACGATTCAATGGAAGCCTACTAGAAATTTGGACGTTCGCCTCACGTGGAATCACCAGCAAGTCGTCCAAACCAAGATCGCCACCCAATGGATCCAATTCGCCAACGAGTTTGAGCGGATCATGGACAAAACCTTCTTCACCGAGGGTTACGTGCCCGGAGACACCGAAGTCATTTACCGAAATCCGGCCGGATTCGACATGGATGGGGATGGCGTCATCCGGCAATACACGTGGAACGCGATTCCGATCGGAACGGGGGCAGGGCAAACCGTGCCCCAGAACATTGGCGCCAATAATACTCCGTGGGGACGAAATGATGACCTTTTTGCGGGTGGCTGGACGGCGCAAACCATGAAGGAGAATTGGATTTCCAATGTGCGCAATGGTAACTCCGGCATCCCGGTTTTGGAGGCCTATAACGGACGCCCCAACGAGTTCACCCGCGACAATCGTCTGAACTTAAATGCCATGTATCGATTCAGTGAGGGGACATTGAAAGGCGTGCGCGTGGGTGCCGGCTATCGGTGGCGCGCGCCTGCTGCGATCGGCTTTGGCGTGAAACGCATCAACGGCGTGGCGGTGCCGGACGTCGATATTATCCAAAAAGGAAAGGCGGAAACCGCGGTCGATCTTTCCTTTGGCTACAGTGGAAAATCGGCTTGGCTCGGGGACCGGCGGTATAGTCTGAGTGTGAATATGCGGAATGCCTTCCCTTCGCGTCGATACGACACCAGGAACCGCGACTTCTTTAACGGGAATTCACTGACCACGGTCAGATTGGTCCCAAGCCAGTTCATCTTCTCTTACGAAATCGATTTATAGAGACCGCACGACGGCATGGAATCGCTCCCGATGTAATAATCGGAACCGGGCGGAACGGCGTTGCCGCTGGGTGACTCCGCCTCGTCTGTCGTATTCTTCGCCGTTCTCCCATGCTCCCATGGACGCGGTAACGCGAAACAGTTCTTCCAACCTCCACTCCCACAGAACTCAATCATGCCATGAGTGAACACATCACCCGCCGCACCGCACTGAAACTGATCGCCACCGCCACCGTCGTTGGCGCGGCTTCCGTAACGAAAACCGCGTCGGCCGCAGACGCGCCCGCCCGTGCGCCCGGCGCCCAACCGGTCGACGCCTGGAGCCGGACCCACGACCGCATCTGGCTGGGCGGCGAATTCTGGGC
>JANPIT010000913.1:0-4324 GCA_031425115.1 Opitutaceae bacterium
CCCCCCGTGCCGGCTGTTTACGGGGGCCGCGTCTTCCCCCCCCGCGGTGGGTGGCGGCCCCCACCTCCCCCGGGGGTGGGGAAATGAGAAGCGGGATTGGGAAAACCCCGCTCCACCACGGACGTCGATTCCGCTATCCGCCTGCTACTTCTTCAGCCCGCCCGCAATCTCCGCCGCCAGTCCGCCCACGGCCTGGCTCAACTGCGCAGCGAGGGACGCCCCGCTCTTGCCATCCCACCGCAGCTCCGCGGCGCGAAAATCTCCGCGTGCGACCGGCTTGCCGTCGGCGTTGCCCGCGCCCGGCGTGATCTCCCACACCGCCCGAAACTCCACCGCGCCCGTCGCCGCGCCTTCGCACGCGAGCACACGGATCGTAAGCTGAAAATCCGCCACTCCCGCCTCACGCCGCATCCCCGTTGCCAGCACCGTGCTCGCCGCCCCGCGCGCGAGCAGCTCCTCGCGCAACACGCGGCCGATGCCCAGCTCGAGGGGTTCGCCCCAGCGCGCGAACTCACGGAATTCGATCTCGTTGTTGCCGCGCCGCACGATGAGCGGGCGCGCTCGCAGATAGTCCGCCAGCTCCACCGATTTTAAATGCACCACCGGTGCTCCCGCCGCGGCCGGCGCGCCGGCCCCGGTCGGTGTCGAGAGCACGTAGAAGCGCGTCGGATCCGGCTTCGCCTCCGGCACGAGCGAACATCCGGCGGTCAGCAAGAGAGCCAGGGCCGCAGGGAGGAAACAGGTCAACAATCCGGCGCGCGCGTTCATCGGGAAATGGGTTGGGGCTGCACGTTTCATTTCGGGCCCCGGCGCCCGCTGATCAGCGCGTTGGGATTACGCTCGAGGAAATCCGCGAGCCGCTTCACCGCGTCAGCGGCCTCGTTGAGGTGGCTGAGCGTCTCGCCAAGCTCGCTCCCGAGTCCGGCGTGCGTGCCGATGAAGGTCTTCGCCGCCGCGGCCGTATCGCCGAAGGCCTGCACTGTCTTGCGCACTTCACCCAGCGCTGCCGTCAGTTCCTTGCCGGCCGGCTCCACTTGCGCATCGAGCTTCGCGATCGTGGCGCGCAGATCCGTCACGGCCCCGTTGAGATTATCGAAAGTCCGTTTGAACTCGGGATTCTTCGCGAGGGTTTCGAACTCCGCGCCCGTTTTCTTCCACTGCTCCGCGAGCCCTTTTAGATCGACGCCGTCTACCTGCTTGCGCGCCGACTGGGCGAGGGAGCTGACGTCCTTCGCCAGACCTGCGAGATCGATCCGTTTCACGTTGGCGAGGATCTCGCTGATGCTCGCCTGAAAGCCCGCGATGGCCGACTGCACCGACGGCACCACGACGAACCGATCGTGCGGCGTGCGAGCATCCGCCGGATACTCTTTCGGATCGAAAAAATCCAACTGCACAAACAGCAGACCCGTCGCGAGCCCTGCGACGCCGAGTTGCGCGCGCAAGCCCTGCTGCACGAGCTTTTCCAACTCGATCCGGCTGGCGACGTCGATCACGGCGCCATTCGGATCTGTCACCATGTCTTTGTTCAACTCGCAGACCACGGCCACCACCGACCGATTTTGACTCGGGTCATAGCGAATATTCAGGCTCCTCACCCGACCCACGCGCACGCCACGCAGCTTCACGGCGGACCCAAGATCCAGCCCGTGGATCGACTCGTCGAAATAGACGACAAACCGCTCCGGCTTGTCGAAGAAATGAATTCCGCCGAAAGACAGGAGCGAAACGATGGCCAGAGCGAATGCCCCAATCACGAATGCACCGACGACGGCTGGGCTGACCTTGGTTTTCACGCGACTCGGGATTTAGACAGAATGAACAAAATGGACAGAATTAACTCTGAGCCAGCGGTTCTGTCTCTGATTCTGTTTACGGTCCAAAAAATACAGACGGACAAATCTGGAAATCAGGAAATCAGGAAGACGCATCGCGGAACGGGGACTTCTCCGAGGCCTTTTCCCTGAGTTCCTGATTTCCAGATTGGATAGATCAGTGCCTCCTTGATTCGGTGCATGCTGTAGAAAAATCATTGGTCCGCGCGTCGCAGGAACTCCGTGACCCGCGGGTCTCGGCTGTGTGCCGCCATTTCCCGCGGCCGCCCTTCGGCGATGATGCCCTTGGCCTGCCGGTCCAGCATGATAACCCGGTCCGCGATCGAGAAAATCGACGCCAGCTCGTGCGACACGATCACGATGGTGGTGCCGATCGTCTCGCGCACCTGCAGGACAAGTTCATCGAGTTTGCGCGACGTCACCGGATCCAGGCCCGCCGACGGTTCGTCGAAAAACACGATCGCCGGATCGAGGGCGAGCGCACGGGCGAGTCCGGCCCGTTTCTTCATGCCGCCGCTGATTTCGGCGGGGTAATAATCTTCGAAGCCAGTCAGGCCCACCTGCGCCAGCTTGAGCGTAGCGATTTCCTGGATATCCCGTTTCGACAACGCCGAATGCTCCTCCAGCGGCAGTGAAACGTTTTCGCGCAGCGTGAGCGAGGTCCACAACGCGCCGCCTTGAAACAGCATGCCGAACGTTTTCAGCTGGGCCCGCCGGGCCTCCGCGGTCGCCGCACTGAAGGATTGGCCCAAAAACCGCACCGTTCCGGCCTGCGGCGTATGGAGCCCGACCATGTGCCGCAGCAGCGTGCTCTTGCCGCAGCCGGAGCCGCCGATGATGAAAAACACTTCACCGCGCGCGACGGTGAAAGAGACGTCCTGCAGCACGATGTCGCTGTCGTATCCACAACGCAGATGCTCGACCTCGATGGCGGGAAGTGACTCGGGCGGGACGATACTCATGGGCGCACTCCTTCTGACCTTGCATGTGGGCTAGCCCGGCCCGCACCGCACGCTGCATGGTTAAGTTTCTCGAAATGCATACGGCGCCTCACCACCCCAGCACATTGAACAACACCGCGAAAAGCGCATCGCACACGACGAGGAACAGCAGCGAAGTCACCACGGCCGAGGTCGCGGCGTTGCCCACGCCGGCGGCGCTGCGTTCCGCCTGCAGGCCGCGGAGGCAACCGGCCAATCCGACGATAAACCCGAAGGCCGTCCCCTTGATGACCCCCACCATCACGTCCGAGAGGTCCACAATCGTCTGCATTTCGATCCAATACGCGGCCGGCGGAATCGACAAGAGCGTCATTGCAATGACCATGCCGCCGATGATGCCGAGCGCGCTCGAGTAGAGGGTCAGCAGCGGCATCATGATCCCCAACGCCAGCATCCGCGGCAGGACGAGAAATTGAATCGCGGGAATGCCGACGGTCTCGAGCGCGTCGATTTCCTCGTTCGCCTTCATGTTGCCGAGCGTCGCCGCAAACGCCGCGCCCGTCCGGCCGGCCAGCACCACGGCAGTCATCACCGCTCCGGTTTCGCGCAGCATCGCGAGCCCGATCAAGTCCGCGATGTAGATATCTCCGCCGTATTGGCGGAGCACGATCGCGCCGGTGTAGGCCAGCGTCACACCCACTAGAAAACTGATCAGGCTGACGATCGGCAGCGCCATCGCGCCGCATTGCTGCATCTCATGCGCGCAATCCCGCCACCGAAAGCGGCCCGGGCGCTTCAATGCCTGCCCCGCCGCCAGGGTGACCTCCCCGATAAATCGCACAATATCCCGCGCCTTGTTCACGGTATCGTGGGCCGCGAGGCCGACACTCGTGAGAAAATTTTCGGACCGGTCGTGCGGCTCGCTCGTTTTGTGCGCCCCCGCCAGCTGCCCCAGCAGCGCCCTCATCCTGGGCGACAACGCCTCCAGATCGAATGCGGCTCCCGCCGCGCGACACCACTCCTGCGCCTCGAATAGGAATAGCAGGAGTGAACTGTCCCACTGCTCCAATCCCTCGAGTCGCACCCGCACGCGTTTGGGCTGCCGCTCGCCCAGCACCGCCGGCCAGGTTAACCGCCGCTCCATCACCTGCCACGAGCCTCCGACCACCAAGTCCAACGCATCACCGACCATCTCGGCGGTAGCGCGGGCGGGCAAAGTTTCCGGGCGGCGGGACATTGCGCTCATTTCAGAGGCGCCGCGCCTGCCAGCCAAACCAAATCTCGGCACCACTGCGCAGGGCCGTAACACTGCAGTCAGCCTCGGTGGGCCGGGCACTCCGTGCGCGGCTGTCCGACGCCCGCGCTCACGACCGCGCGCGGAGCGCCCGGCCCACCTGTTGAGTTCCACTTCATGGATACGGCAAAGCGCCGAATCTCGCGCCGGATTGCCCTTCTGCCGGCGGGCTGCTGCCCGCATCCTACCATTACGAAAGGGCCGGCTTCGATTTTGTAGGGGCGCAGACTTGCTGCGCCCTTCCGTTCGCTCGC
>JANPIT010000914.1:0-2825 GCA_031425115.1 Opitutaceae bacterium
TGCACGTAGCCTTCGGGCGTGATGTAGCGTTGCACGTTGTGCGAATCGATCGTGTAGCTGCCCATCCCCACGGAGTCCGGCGTCGGCTTCTTTTTCCGCAGCTCATTTTCCGTCATCACAAAAGTCCCGATCATCCGGCGCGCCTCGCGCACGTAGATTTGATGCGGCCAACCGCCGTTATCCTTGAACTCGTCCTTGGGCAGACCCCATTTGCTCATCGCCGCGCGCACGTCCGCCGGCACGCGTGGATCCGTCGTGATGAAATAAAGCCAGCCCTTCTGGTAAGTCTCGTGCTCCTTCAGAATTTCCTGGCGCCGCGCGTAGCTGGCCTCCGGATAATCGTAATTCATCCCGATGTTGTCGGTGCTGAAAGGCCCGTGGTTGTTCGTATCCGTTTTGTGGTTAGGGATCGGGTCGAACTTGCCAAACGTCTCCGTCCAGCCGGCCGCATAGACCCGCGCGAGCAACTCATATTGCTTCGGGTCATAGCCCGCCGGCTTCGCAAACGGGATTCGGTTCTCCGGCTTGTCCGTGAGACACATCCGATAGCAATACGCCTGCACCCGCTTGTCCTCCTCGCCCAGCTTGCCGGGATCCGCCGCGCTGACGCGCGGGAGCACGCCACTCTTCGGGTCACCCGGCACCACGTAGGGGCTCACCTTTTCCTTCAACACGCCAAAATGATGACGGTGGTGCAGCACTCCCACTTGCACCCCATTGTGCTCCTCGCCGTAAACGCGATTGGCCTCACGGCCCACGTGATACTGCACGCCCGCCGACGCCATCAGGTCACCTTCGTAGGTCGCATCGATGAACATCTTCCCGGAGTAGGTTTTCCCACTCAGCATCGTGATCGACGTGATGCGTGCGCCCGTCTTCTTGACGCCCTTCGCCCGGTCGAGCCACTCATCCCGCACCACCGTGATGCCGTGGTCGCGCACCATGTCCTCGAAAACTTTTTCCGCCGCGCTCGGCTCGAAGATCCACATGGTGCGCTGCGTGCCATCGATCGCGGGCGTGCCCTGCCCTTTGCCGCCGTATTCGGATTTCTTCTGCCAGCGCCAGCCCGCGTCGCTATCATAGTGCTTCCAAATGCGGTGGTAGAAATCCCGCGCGAGACCGCCGATCACCGCCTTGTTGCCGGTGTCCGTCCAGCCGAGTCCGCTGCTCGTCAAACCGCCCAGATGTTTGTCCGGGCCCACAAGCACGACGCTCTTACCCATCACCTTTGCCTGCACCGCGGCCACCACCCCTGCGCTCGTGCCTCCATAAACGACGACGTCGTAATCCTGGGCAAGCATTACGCTAGGGAGCAGCGCAGCGAACAACGCGAGAAGACGAGGCAAGCAAGGGGCAGTCATGTGCGTCTCATACTGCGCCGCATGTCACATTGTCGAGGCGGCACATCGGACCGCATCGGACCGCTTTTCCGCGGCTAACACGTCGCGCGCAACGCCGCTTCCAAGCTCGGGTGCCGAAACGTATAACCACCTTCTTTCAATCGCTTCGGCGCCGCTCGGACACTGGCCAGAAGCGCTTCATCCGCCATTTGGCCGAACACTAATCGCAAAGCCCACGCCGGCGCCGGCAGCAAAACCGGTCGCCGCAGCACTCGCCCCAGCACGGCCGTAAACTCCGCGTTTGTCACCTCTCCCGGCGCCACGACGTTGAGCACTCCCGAACATCCGCGGTGCGCCAGGGCATGCGCCACGACCCCGACGACGTCGTCGATGCTTACCCAGCTCATCCATTGCCCTCCCGTTCCGAGGCGGCCCCCCAATCCGAGTCGAAACAGCGGGCGCATCTTCGCGAGAGCCCCGCCCTCCCGGGTGAGCACCACCCCGAAGCGCAGCAACACCGTGCGCACCCCGAGCCGTGCCGCACCTTCCGCGTGCGTTTCCCACGCCAGGCAGACTTCCGGCAAAAACCCATGACCGATCGCGCTGGTCTCGGTCAGCACCTCGTCGCCCCGCTCACCATAAAAGCCCACGGCCGATGCGTTGATAAACACTGCCGGCTTCACCGTCATCGCCTTCACCGCCAGCACGAGTGTTCTCGTCGTATCCACTCGGCTGCACAGAATCTCCTCGCGGCGCCGTTTCGTCCAACGACCCGCCGCCACATTCTCGCCCGCGAGATTGATGACAGCATCGACCCCACCGCGTTCAAACGCGGCGCGATCCAACTCTCCTTCGGCCGGATTCCACGTGATTTCATCCGGCGTCTGGGCCACGCGGCGCACCAGCCGCCGCACGTCATGACCCGCCGCGCGTAACGCCGGCACCAGCGCGCTGCCAACTGCTCCGGACGCTCCCGCTACAATAATTCTCATCACGGAACTCCTCCCCCGCGTAATTCCCGAAATGCCGCGAGCGCGGCATCGCGCGCCGTCGCGTGGTCCACGATCGGCTTGGGATAATTGCTGCCGAGTTTCACGCCGGCCGCCGCGAGGACCTGCGGCGGAGCCTCCCACGGCGAGTGGAGATATTCCGTCGGCACCCGCGCGAGCTCCGGCACCCAGCGCCGCACATAATCGCCCTCAGCATCGAATTTCTTGCCCTGCAGCACCGGCGCGAAAATCCGAAAATACGGCGACGCGTCGGCGCCGCACCCCGCCGTCCATTGCCAACCCAGCGTGTTGCTGGCCAGGTCCGCGTCGACCAGCGTATCCCAAAACCAAGCAGCCCCTTTCGTCCACGGCAGTCGCAGGTGTTTCACCAAAAACGAGGCCACGATCATCCGCACGCGATTGTGCATCCAGCCGATCTCCCAAAGCTGCCGCATACCTGCATCCACAATCGGATAACCCGTCTGCCCACGCTCCC
>JANPIT010000915.1:0-2846 GCA_031425115.1 Opitutaceae bacterium
AGAACGGGCCGTATTCAAACTTCGACGACATGGTGAAGCGCGTCGACGGCCGCGCGATCAATAAGCGCGTGCTGGAGCACTTGTCCAAGACCGGCGCTTTCGATTTCAGCGGTGCCCCGCGCAAGCAGCTCTTCGACAGCATCGACGGCGCCATCTCGGGCGCGGCGTCTGCTGCGCGCGACAAGGCCGCGGGCCAGCACAGCTTCCTCGATATGCTCGGCGAGCCGCCACCCGCGGCGCGCGATGCGAAAACTCCCAGTGCAGAACTCAAAGCGGTCGTCGCGGAAGGCGACGCCGACTTCCAGCCTGCAGAGATGCTCGCATTCGAGAAGGAGCTGCTCGGTTTCTACGTTTCCGGGCATCCGATGGACACCTACGCGGGTCTCGCCGACGCGATCGATACGTTTCGCGTCGAAGAATTGCTCGAGCAGGGCGACCGCACCGAGTTCCGTCTGTGCGGCATCGGCAGCAATCTCGCGAAGCGCCTCTCGAAAAAGGACAATCGCCCCTGGGTGTCCTTCACGCTAGCCACCAAGAATGCGGCGCTCCCGCTGAACATGTTTGCCGACGCGTTCGCCAACTACGGCCATAACGTCGCCGAAAACTCACTCGTGCTCGTTCAGGGCAACGTGCTCGTCAATCAGGAAGGCGCCCGCATCAACGTCAAAGAGTGTTATCCGCTCGACGCGCAGGTCGCCGGCCTGGTGAAAAAAGTCACGTGGCTCCTGCAGCCCACTCATCGCGAGGTGCCCGCGTTTCTCCTGCTGCTCCGCGAAACGCTGAACCGGCAAGTGGGCGATACGCGGGTCGAGTTTGCGTTTCTCTTCGAAGGCCGCGTCGCGCCCTTCGCCGAGGCGAGCAATGCCCTCGCCTGGAAGCTGAATGCCGCGAGCTTTCAAGCGCTGCGCTCCCACCCCGCTGTCGCCGGCGTGCTGGTCGAGACGCGGCACCTCGAGCTAAAAGACGACCGCCGCTGGAAAAAGAAGGCCTGAGCCCCTTCTCTCCTGATCGGTCCGGCCGCAGGTGGGCCGTGCGCTCCGCGCGCGGCTGGTCAGCTCCATGCCCGCGTCAGGCTCACCCAGCCCGCTCCGAAATTCTTCTGGTTTCACTTTAGCGGGTTTCGTGTGTTTCGTCGGCAACGATGCTCGATCAAGCCACGCTCAACCACGCCGCTCAGGTGCTCGCGACGATTTCCGCCGACCAGCGCGCGGACACCGCGTTGCGGTTTTATTTCGAGCAACACCGCTACCTGCAGCCTCCGGTCAAACGCGTCATTAGTCGCGCGGTGTTTTCGTATTTCCGCTGGATCGCGTGGCTCGATCCCAAGGCGTCCCCGCAAAAGCGAATCGAACACGCGAACATCCTCCACGACCGCTACGCCGCCGACGAGAAAACCGTGAAGGCGGAAACGCTCGCGGTCCGCGCCGTGCCCGCCTGGGTGGCCGCCGAAATGGAGCTGCCTGCCGATTACCTCCGGCAACTCCAACGCGACCCCGCGCTCTGGTTGCGCGCGCGCCCGGCCGCCGGCGCCAAGCTCGCCGCGGCCCTCCGCGACTGCGAACACTCCGACCGCGCACCGGATGCGCTGCGCTACACGGGCCGGCAGGACTTGTTTCGCACCGAGCAGTTTCAGCACGGCGAATTCGAAATTCAGGACCTGGCGTCGCAACTCGTCGGGCACGCGTGTGCGCCCAAGCCGGGTGAAACGTGGTGGGACGCCTGCGCCGGCGAAGGTGGCAAGACGCTGCACCTCTGCGATCTCATGGCCAACAAGGGTCTCGTGTGGGCCAGCGATCGCCATACCCGCCGCCTGGATACACTGAAGCGCCGCGCCGCTCGCGCGAAGCTTTTCAACTTCCGCGCCGCAGTGTGGGACGGCTCGGCCAAACCGCCGACCAAGACCAAATTCGACGGCATCCTCGTCGACGCGCCGTGTAGCGGCGTAGGCACCTGGCAACGGAATCCACACGCGCGTTGGACCACGACGCCGAAAGACGTCTACGAGCTCGCCGCGGCCCAGCGCCTCCTGCTCGAGCACGTCGCCGGTTCGCTGAAACCGAACGGCCGCCTGATCTACGCCGTCTGCACTCTGACGCGCAGCGAAACCACCGCGGTGGCCGACGCCTTCACCGCCGCGCACCCCGAACTCGAGCCGTTGCCCATTGCGCCCTCCGACGCAGTGCCGTCGCCCGTCCCCTCCCAGCTCACGTTCTGGCCCCACGAGATCAACGCGAACGGGATGTTCATCGCCGCGTGGAAAAACAGAAAATAACCGCCGAGACCGTCCGCGCCGATTTCAACGATCTTCTCGCGGTGGTGCACTACACCCGCGCCGCGCACGAGCTGGGTCTGTGGGCCTCGGAGCGCGCGTTGATCGAGCGCTTCTTCCCCGATCCCAAAGTGCATCTGCTCGAAGCCGGCTGCGGCGCCGGCCGGGTGACCCTCGGCCTCTGGCAACTTGGCTACCGCCGTCTCACCGCCTTCGACTTCGCGGAAGAGCTCGTCGACCAGGCGATCAGCCTTGCCGCCGAGCGCCACGCCACTGCCATCCACTTCCTCCACGCCGACGCCACCAACCTGGCCCAATGTCACCTAATAGGTGACAGTTCATCCCTTGTTCCCTCGCAGCACCCGGAAAAGTGTCACCTAATAGGTGACACTTTGTTTGGGGGCGCGCTTTTCATGTTCAACGGGAGATGCAGATTCCGGGGCGGGAGCAGCGGCAGAGGGCGCTGCGCGAGCTGCATCGCGTGTGCGCGCCGGGGGCACCTTTGATTTTCACCACCCATGATCGGGACTCTTCGCCGACCGAGCGGGCCCTATGGCGGCTCGAGGTACTGCGGTGG
>JANPIT010000916.1:0-1763 GCA_031425115.1 Opitutaceae bacterium
CCGCGGCCATGGCAAGGGGCCCAAGGCCACGCCGATCGTGACCGACGGCCGCGTCTTTACCCTGGGCATCAACGGCCATGTGTCGGCCTACGATGCGAAAGCGGGCACGGTGCTGTGGCGGAAAGATTTCGCGGGCGACTATAAGACGACCTCGCCCGTCTTCGGCGCCTCGATCTCTCCCCTTGTGGACGGCCAGAATCTCATCGTCCACGTCGGGGGCGACAATAGCGGCGCGCTCACGGCGTTCGACACGGCGACCGGCAAGGCAAATTGGAAGTGGGACGGCGACGGCCCCGCCTACACTTCGCCAATCATCGCGACCTTCGGGGGCGTGCGGCAGCTCATCACCCAATCGCAAAAGCACTGCCTCGCGGTGTCACCCACCGACGGGAAACTCCTCTGGAAAATTCCGTTCACCACGCCGTATGATCAGAACAGCGTCACGCCGCTCGTCGCCGGGGACTTGGTCATTTTCGGGGGCGTGCAGAAGCCGACGTTTGCCGTCAAAGTCTCGGGCCAAAAAGCCGAGCAGGCCTGGGAAACGCGGGAAATCACGATGTATATGAGCTCGCCCGTGCTCCAAGGCACCACGCTCTACGGGATGTCCGATAAACAGCGCGGATCGCTCTTCGCGATGAACGCGACCACCGGCGCCGTGCTGTGGAAGAGCGAGGGGCGCCTCGGCGACAACGCCTCGCTCACCGACATCGGTTCCGCGCTGCTAGTGGTCACGGACAAGGGTGAACTTTCCGTGCAGCAAAAGACCGGCGAGGCGCTGAAGGAGTTGATCAAATACAAGGTGGCCGACTCGCCCGTCTGGGCCTCCCCCGCCGTTGCGGGCGACCAGATCCTCATCAAAGACAAAACCAGCCTCGCTCTGTTCAAAGTGATCCGCGGCTGACCCGCGGCTTGCCGTGGCGCCGGCCCTGTCCCACGCTGCCGACGCCCGCCCTACCCCGTCGCAATCCCGCGACTCCCCAGTCTACCCCCTATGAAAACCCGCACCGCACTTGTCCTGTTTGCACTTTCATCGCTCGCTCGCGCGGCCGACTTTTCGTCCCCCGAGTGGCAGATGAAAACCGCGATGCTCGCCGCGCCCACCAAGGATCGCGCCGCCGCGACCATCCTCGGCTACGACGCGGCCGGTGCGGTCGTCACGTTGCGCGCCGGCACCAACAACTTCATCTGCCTCGCGGACGACCCCAAGCAGAAGGGTTTCAGCGTCGCCTGTTACCACAAAGACCTGGAGCCGTTCATGACGCGCGGCCGCGCGCTGGCCGCACAGGGCAAGAACGCCAACGAGGTTTTCAAGATTCGCGAAGAGGAAGTAAAGGCCGGCACCCTGAAGATGCCGGACAAGAGTATCCTGAATGTAACTACCGGGAAAGTCGACGAGGCCACCGGCGAGGTCACCGAACTCTATACGCGCTACGTCATCTACATCCCCTATGCCACGCCGGAATCGACCGGCATTCCGTTGACGCCGCTGGCAGACGGCGCGCCGTGGATCATGAATCCCGGCACCCACCGGGCTCACATCATGATCAATCCCCCGAAGTCAGGCGCGGCGACCAAGGGCACTCCGGCGAGCGACGAGCACAAGAATCACAAGTAATCTCCGAGCGGTCGCCGGCACCACCGGAGACTCATCTCAAAGGGTGCAGCGAGACCGAAGTGTCGTGACATGTGGCTGCGAGCACCAGCGAGTGGATTAACTTGCGGCTGCGAGCGCGAGCGCCCGGATTCCACTCGCTGGCGCTCGC
>JANPIT010000917.1:0-6795 GCA_031425115.1 Opitutaceae bacterium
AACGGCTACCGCGCCGCCAACACCCTCTCCGGCTCGCGCCTCGACTCGTCGCTCAAGGACACGCCCGGCGTCCTCGATGTGCTCACGAAGGAATTTCTCGACGACATCGGCGCGACCACGCTCGAGCAGGCGCTCGCGTTCTCTACCAACTTCGCGGAAGACGCCGGCGATTTCGACAGCCAGGGCGTCATCAACACCGTCTTCCCCGGCTCCCAGATCAACGTCAACTTCCGCACCCGCGGCCTCGGCGGCTCGATGGCGCGTAATTACCTGCCGACCGATTCCCGCCCCGCATTCTACACCGTCGAGCGCATCGACAATTCCAGCGGCCCCAACGCCATCCTCTTCGGCCTCGGCAGCGCCGGCGGCGTCGTCAACGTCACGACCAAGCGCGCCAAGCTCAACCGCCCCGCCTACGGGCTCGATTTCCAGTTCGACAGCAACAGCGGCCGCCGCGCCACCCTCGACGTGAACCAGGTGCTGCTGCCCGACAAGCTCGGCCTGCGCGTCAACGGCATCGCCGAACGCGGCAAGAAATACCGCGCCAATTTCGCCAACAACACCGACGGTATCCACTTCGCCACCACGTGGCGCGCCACCGCCCGCACCGAGATCCGCGCCGAATACGAACGCGAGAGCGTCTCCGGCTCCGTCGCCTACCCGGGCCCGCACCTCACCAACACCTACGTCACCAACTGGCTCGACCGCGGCTCGCCCGTCTTCGATCTGCCCGCCAACTGGGAGACGCTCACCGCCCCTCAGCGCAACGCCATCGTCAACCCCGCGGGTTCGCCCGTCGCGTTCAATTACGTCGGCGCCGCGGTCAGCCCCGTCGTCGTGCAGAACGGCGCGCAGTCCTTCATCATCAACTCCGCCACGTCGCTCTTCACGAACGCCAGCCTCGGCAGCAACGACGCGAGCAACCGCCAGACGATCGACCCGCGCTTCTTCAACCCGCGCGGCAACATCAACGGCCCCGGCGGCCGCAAGGGCGTCGAGCGCGAGATCTTCGCCGTCGCCGTCGACCACCGGCTCGCCGAAAAACTCTACGTCAACCTCTCCGCCTCGCGCGAAGAGACCGCCGCCGACACCTACCAGGCGTTCGCCAACGGCGCAGCCAGCGGCGCCACCATTCTCGCCGACGCCAACCGCACGTTCACTAACAGCGCCCAGATCCTGAATCTCGGCCCCACCGCGCTCGCGACCAACGCCGCCGGCCAGCGGATCAACCCTTTCGCCGGACAATACTATACCCAATCCCGTTGGCTGCACCGCACGCAGAAGGGCGAGCGCGAGGTCATCCAGGGCACCGCCGCGTGGCAGTTCAACCTCGGCCGCTGGTTTGGTGCGCACCGCGTCGTCGGCACCGCGTCCTACATGGAAACGTCCTCCGGCAGCGACAATCTCCGCGACTCCTGGCTCTACGCCCCGTTCAACGCCGACCCTGTCAACACCGCCAATGGCGTCACCCGCCGCCGCTACGCTTCGCCGCTCGATGCCGGCGGTTTCCATGTCCCCGATTGGCGCGAGTTCGCCACGCTCACGTGGAACCACCCGACACGCGGACCGATCACCACCGGCTGGGTGAGCGAGGGCGAGAATCTACGCACCGCCCGGCAGATCTCGTATCTCGGCGCCATCCAGAGCCGCTTCTTCAACAACCGGCTTGTCCTCACCGCCGGCCTCCGCCGCGACGAAGCGACCGACTACGTCTACGGCCAGCAGATCATCCGCCCGCCCGGCTGGGAGGCCAGCAACGGCCTCGACATTCTCGATCGCAGTAACGTCCGGAAGACCTCGACGAGCGGCCCCACGCGCACGTTCGGCGGCGTGTTTCATCTCACATCGTGGATGTCGGTCTACGCGAACAAGAGCACCAACTTCGGCCCGCCCCGCGGCAACATCGTCGGCCCCGATGCCGTCACGCCCCCCAACACCGCCGGCGAGGGCCTCGACGCCGGCCTGAAGTTCGAATTCCTCGGCGGCCGCATCGCCGCCGATCTCGGCTACTTCGATACCGCGAACAACGACGTCACCGAGGTGCTCACGCTCAACCTCAATAGCGCCGACAGCATTCGCGGCGCCTACAACGCCGTCTTCCCGGTTCTCAATAATCCCGCCGGCACCGCGCGGCTCTTCAACTCCGCCGATCCCGCCGCCGTCGCCGATCTCAAGGCACGATTCCCGCTGCTCCGCCCCGTCTACAACGCCAACGCCGACCTCCTCGACCAGGCCAGCCGCGGCTACGAATTCCGCCTCACCGCCAATCCATTCCAAGGTCTTCGCCTCCGCGCCACGTTTTCCAAGACCGCCCGCGAACGCGAAAATCTTTACCGCTACACGCTCCCGATGGCCGCGCAGCTCCGCTCCTATATCACGGACCTGCAGTCGAAGAATCCCGGCGTGAACGTCGGCAATCTCGCCACCGCCGCCAACCCCACCGCCACCGTGGCCAGCCTGCTCGACGCCCTCGACCAACGCCTCGACCAGTCGATCGATTCGCTCTCCAACAATTTCGGCGGTGGCAAACTCAGCGCCAACCTCACCGCCACTTACGATCTGCGAGGCCGCCTCAAGGGCTTTGGCATCACCGGCAGCGCGCGCTACAAATCCGGCGCCTATACGGGTGCCTACGAAATTCGCCAGGGCGGCGTCGCCACCGGCGCGCTGCTCGGCACCGTGCCGCTCTTCGGTAACAGCACGACCGATTACGACGCGTCGCTCCGTTACCGGACGCGTTTCACCTGGCTGCGGAAAACCTCCGTCACGTTTCAACTAAACGTGTTCAACCTGCTCGACGAATCCGACCCCGTCATCCGTCGCATGCGCACGACCGTGATCGGCCCGACCGACGCCCCGCCGACGTCCGCCCAGCTCATTCCGTCCTCCTACTTCATCCGCACTCCGCGGGCATGGACATTGTCGTCGAAGTTCGATTTCTGAAATCAGGCAGCGCGGCACGTCCGCCGCGCTCATCCTTCCCACCTACCCCGCCATGTCCCCTCACCCTTGGCTCACCTCCCGCCGCCTGCTCGCGCTGGCGATTCCCCTCCTCGCCGCTTCGCTCCGCGCACAAGCCGTCGCTCCCGCCGCCCCCGCCGCCGAACCGAAGAAAGACGAGCCCGTCGTGCTTTCGCCTTTCCAGGTCGGCTCCGACACCGAGCGCGGCTATATGTCCACCGCGGTCCTGCAAGGCGGCCGCGGCAAGATCGACCTCGCCGACGTCGCCGGGCAGGTGCAGGTCTTCACCAAGGACTTCCTCGACGACATCGGCGCGACCACTACCGAGGAGGCGTTCATGTTTTCGGCGACGACGCAGACCTACTTCGAAAACGTCAACGGCAACGGCGACTCGCGCCCCGGCTCGCGCAACATCGCGGACGACTCGAGCAGCTCCCGCGGCCTCGGCAACGTGGACCGCACGCGCAATTATTTTCGCACCACCATCGAGCCCGACTCCTATAACACCGAGCGTTTCTCGCTCGTGAGCGGCGCCAACGCCGTGCAGTTCGGCCTCGGTGGCGCCGCCGGCACGGCGGAGAGCACGTCCGCGCGCGCCAACCTCGCGCGCAACCGCCAGAAACTTTCCCTTCGCGGCGACAGCTACGGCAGCCAACGCGTCGTCTTCGACGTCAGCCAGGCGATTATCCCCGGCAAGCTCGCCCTCCGCGCCATCACGCTGCGCGAGAAAAAAGAATATTTCATCACGCCCGGTTACGACGACAACTACCGCGCCTTCGTCACCACCACGTGGCAGCCTTTCAAGCGGACGACCTTCCGCGTCGAGGGCGAGTATCACAATCGCCGCGATGCACGTCCGTCCACGACGATGGCGCGGGACAACGGCTATATGCACTGGCTCGCGTCGCAGGCCACGAGCACCCCGCAAGTCTATCTCAACCGCGCCGCTACTGCCCCGACGGCCGGGCGCCCCGCCGCACCCACCTTCACGCTCGGCGATGGCACCACCACCCGCGCCTACGGCTTCAACGCCAAGACCGCGCTCTTCGTTTTCCCGCAGAACTCCGTGCCGTCCTTCGTGAATTTCCAGGACGTCCGCAACACCGTCACCGTCAATATCGCCGACGGCGCCGGCAGCGCGGGCACCACGCAGACCCTGCTCGATCCGGGCCTGCCGTGGGATACGAACCCCGCGGGCTGGTCGCGCTACAATTTCCGCCGCAGCCGCAACGTCACCGCCACGCTCGAGCAGCGTATCGCACGCTCCACGTTCGCCGAGATCGGTTACTCCTATGAGTTCTACCGCAACCAGACCGCGCAGCTTTTCGCCAACAACGCCTACGACGTCCACGTCGACATCAACCGCTACCTCCCCGACGGCGTGACGCCCAATCCCCTCTACGGCCGGCCGTTCATGGAATCGAACAACTCGACCGGCCAGGGCAACTGGGCCGATTTCACCGTGCACCAGGCCCGCGCGGTCGCCACGCACGAGCAGGACTTCACGCGCAATGCCGGCTGGACGCGCCACCTCGGTCTGCACCGTCTCGGCTTCTTCACCAGCTACGAGGACTCCGTCACCTACACCCTCGCGCAGCTCCGCAACCTCATCATCGGAACGCCAAGCTTCCTCTCGCCCGCCGCGCGCGCCAACCCGCTTCACGTCGAACGCGCCATCCACATGCGGCAGTATCTCCCCGCCTTTGGCAGCTCCGCCAATCCGCACGACTACGGCTTGGCGGCGCCGACCGCCTACGGCGATTTGATGGAAACGCTCTGGCTGACCACTGCCGCCGGCGAGCGCTTCGGCGTCACGGCGTTCGAGAATCCGGTCGGCGGTGTCGGCACCGCGCCGTCGGCCAATCACCTCCAGCGCGGTTCGCTCGCGGGCAGCACGTCGAGCGTGCTTTTCAAAAACCACTTCGTCGCCAACGTGGGCGTCCGCTACGACCGCGTGCGCAATTCCAACTTCGGCGCGTTCCAGCCGATCCTCACCGACGGCCCCATCACGCCGCAGAATCCCCTCGGCACCGGCTTCCGCGCCTACGCCGATTTCCGCGAGAAGGAGCCCGCCTCCGTCTGGACGCCCTACCGCTCCGCCACCCGCGCCAACTACGGCTTCATCGTCCGCCCGCCCTGGCTCAAGCGCTGGGTCTCGCTCGGCTACGACTACTCGCGCAACTCCTCGCTCAACGAAGTCGCCGTCGTCCGCAACATCGTCGGCGACGTGGTCGAGCCGCCCTACGGCGAATCCCGCGAATACTCCGTGCGCCTCCGCTTTCTCGACGACCGCCTCGCCTTCAAGGCGAACTACTTCGAGACGCTCAACCGCAACATCACCCTAGGCGACGCCGGCCTCCGCCAGAACCTCATCAATTTCGAGCAGCGCCTCGCGGAAATCGACTCCGGCTACCCGATCAATCCGCTCCTCGCCGCCGCGCGCAATCCCGCGGTCGCCGACTTCCGCCTCCCCGGCGACCGCAGCAGCAAAGGCATCGAACTCGACCTCACCTGGAATCCCACGCGCAACTGGCGCTTCTTCGCCAACGCCGGCCGCACCGACACCGAGATCGACGATCTCTCGACGCAGCCGTGGTGGGACTACCTCGACGCAAAACTCGCCGCGTGGCGCACCTTCGGCGGGAATTGGGCCACGACGCCCTACGACACGACCCGCACCGTCGAGGAAGCTTGGAACGCTTTTATTCTTAACCCCGTCGAGGACGTGCGCGCCAGCCTCGGCAACGCCGCCAACAACTCACAGACGTGGCGCTCCAATCTCGTCGCCACGCGCAGCTTCACGGAGGGCCGCCTCAAGGGCGCCACGGTCTCCGCGAATTTCCGCTACCGCGGCCCGAGCATCATCGGCTTCCCCAACAAAATCGACGAACGCGGCCGCACCCGGGTGGATCGCGACAAACCCTACTACTCGGAACGCTACCTGATCACGGGCCTGATGGCCAACTACCGCTTCCGCGCCTTCCGCGGCAGCTCCTGCCGCGTGCAGATGAACGTCAACAACGTGTTCAACACACAGCGCGTCTTCGTCACCCGCTCCTTCGCCAACGGCTCCCCGCGCAACTACGGCCGGCAGGCCGGGCGCGAATTCATCCTCTCGCTGGATCTGGAACGATGATTGGTCTGCTCGCGACCCGCGCCGGGACCGCCCCGGTAGCGCCCTAATCCATCCGGCCCCCGCGCGCACGTGGACGCTCTCCGCCAAGTTCGAATCCTGATGCGCGCGTCGCGGCTCTTGTGCGCGCTGCTGCTGGTTTCCCCGCTGCTCGCCGCGCCGGCGCGGCCGATGATCTGGGCTACCGACGGCGACCGTCCCGCCAGCCTCGATAAGATCGACGCGCAGCCGTGGGCGCGCACGGTGTTCGAGGCGATGCAGGCGCGCGTCGCCGACGCCGTCGCCGCCCACGCGCGTGATCCCGATGCGTTTCTGCGCGGGCTGCCCTTCGTCGCGCACCCGACCGATCCGGCGCGGCACCCGACCTTCGCGCTCATCGACGGCAACATGGCCGGCACGCCCGAAAGCCGCCGTCAGCACAGCCTGCAACGATTCCTCCACGTCGGCACGGATTGCGCCGTGCTGTTCTACCTCACGGGCGACGAAGCTTACGCGCGTTGCGCCGCCGACATTCTGCACGCGTCCGTCGAGGCGCTCGCGCAAATGCCGCGCAACGATGCCACCACCCAGGGCGGCATCGTCTACCCAGGCGATGTGCTCTACGAAGCCCGCGCCGTCGGCGCGCAGCTCCCGATCATCTACGATTTTCTCCACGCGTGGCTCACGCGCGGCGCGAAAGTTCACCACGTCGTCGCCCGTGC
>JANPIT010000918.1:0-2435 GCA_031425115.1 Opitutaceae bacterium
GCTGAATGCGGCGAGGGCGCCGCGGCTCCATTCGATCCCAGCAGCCCCACCGGATTTCCGAGCAACTGTTCCTTCGTCGCCTCGCCCATGTTCTTCTGGCGGAGAAAACCTTCGTTGCTCGTGTTCTCGAGGAGACGGCGAACCAGATAGGCCATGCCCGGCAGCAACTCGCCGATCGCACAATATTCGCGCACCCGCTGTCCGGACTGAATGAGAGCACCCTTCAACTCGTCGGCCATGCCGTAGAGCGCCTGGAACTCGTAGGCGCGCGGGTCCACCCTCAGGCGTTCGGCGTGCGCGATGGCGTGAGCCACAGAGCGGACGTTGTGCGTGGCGAAGGCCGGCGCGATGAGGTCGGCGTTTTCGAGGAGGAGAACGGAAAGTTTTTCGAAATTCGCATCGCTCTCCGCCTTCTGCGACCACACCGGAATCGGCCAGTCGCGCTGTCGGGCGAGCACGGTCTCGTAATCCCAATACGCCCCCTTCACGAGCCGCACGCCGATGGGACGGTCGTGCTGGCGCGCCCAAGCGATGAGTTCCTGCAGGTCGCGCTCGCAGTCGCGCAGGTAAGCTTGAAGCGCGATCCCGATGGTTGCCTGACCCGAGCGCGGGCCGGCGGCGTTGGCGGCCGGGCGGCGCGCAAACTCGTCTTCCTCCAGGATCGATTTGAAAAGGGCGAGCGTGAGGTCCTTCAACTTGTAGCTCTCCATGTCGAAGTTGATGAACGCGCCCACCTCGCGCGCGCGGCGGAGGATGGGACGGAGACGCTTTTTGAGCGCGGCGATGGAGTTCTCCGGGTCGGCGGGGTGGACGTCCGGCGTGAGCGCGGAGATTTTCACCGAGAGATTCAGCCGCGGCAGCGATTGGTCGTGAGGGCCGGTGTCACTGAAGGCCGGCTTGGGCTCGCGTAAAAGCGCTGCGGATACGGTATCGAGCACCGCGAGGTTGCGTTGAAGGAATTCATCCGCTTCCGCCTCGCTCACGACGGTCTCGCCGAGCAGGTCGATGGTGGTGGCGATGCCGCGCTGCGCGTTCTTGCGCAGCTGCTGCAGGAGATCGTCGGGCGTCTCGCCTGCGACGAACTGCTGGGCCATGGCGACGACGTTGCTTTTCACCGGACCGGCGACGAGTCCGGGGGCGAACGATGAGGCAGCGAGGCCGACCTTCATCGCGGGATTGAGCTCCACGGCGCGGTCGCCGAGGTATTCCTGCAAGTGGCGCACGATCTCCGCGGAAGAGCGCAGCGACGGAAGCACATCCACGAAGCGGAAGAGCTGCGTCTTGAACGCAGGGTCGCGCATCGACCACTCCATGACGCGGGCGTAGGCGCCTTTTTTAGAAAATATTCCGGGCACGGGAGCCGCATCCATCAGCGCGAAAAGTTTTTCGCCGAGCTCGCGGATGCGTCGCTCCACCGCCGGATCGGGCGGAAGAAAAGAAGACATGCGGATAGTAGGGTTGGCGGAAGTCTTGTCGGGTGTCGGCGGCTGGCAAGGGCGGGAGGCGCGCCGACAGGAGATTGCCAAGCCTCGGGAAACGATCTCCGCCGCTCGATCATTCGGTTTTCCGGGAAGGGGCGCGGATCCGGGATCGCCGCGGAAGCCGTTGGCTTGCCTTGCGTTTGAGCAGGGCCGCGCGGTATCCGTCCAGCCTGCGCATGGCGCCCGAACGTGAAAAAGGCCCGGCTCCGGGAGCCCTCGCCGCAGGAGCGAGTAATTCCTGCAACTTTCCCCCCACGTCCGGGGTTGTGGAGGCGAATGTTCCTCCTCCAGTGCACACCACCGAAGCCGGCGTAAGGCCGGCGACCGATTTCACGACCTTCATGCGAAACTACCAGGACATGGTTTTCTCGACCGCCGCGCGGATCACCGGCAATGACGCGCAGGCCGAGGATATTTCGCAGGAGGTCTTTCTCAAAGCCTACGAAAACTACGATCACTTGAGCACGAGCCCGACCGCGGGTGGCTGGCTGAAGACCGTCGCGACCAACCTCTCGCTCAACCACCTTTCGCGCTACCGCAATCGCTGGCGCTTTTTCTCGGAGTTCAAACGCGACGACGCCGGCAGCGAGAGCGATGCGCCCGAAGTGGACTTCGCCGCGCCCGATACGTTTTTCAGCGGAGTCGACGCCACCGATCGCCGCCAACTCGTCGACCAGGCGCTCAACCAGCTGCCGGAACATCAACGCGTGCCGCTCGTGCTCTATCATTTCGAAGACCTGCCTTACGAGGACATCGCCAAGAAGCTGGGCGTTTCCCTCGCCAAAGTGAAGACGGACATCCTCCGCGCCCGCGCCGCCCTCGCTCGGATCCTCGAGCGCAGCGGCACCGCGCACGAAAAAATCAGCCTCTAGGTCACGCCATGAATTCGCATCCTCGTTTCTTCCAGACCGCGGTGGAGCGGGGTTTTCCCCAACCCCCGCAGGGGGGGGGGGG
>JANPIT010000919.1:0-2812 GCA_031425115.1 Opitutaceae bacterium
CGACCAACTCCATCTTCAGCTTGTCGCGGTAGGTCTCGAGGAAGTGCGCGACGGTGATCCCGTGGATGGCTTTTTGCATGGGGAAAGGTTGAAACTATTTAATGTGGAAAGCAGGAAAGCAGGAAAAAACCATCTCGTTCTGAGGGTGGGTTTCCTCCTTTCCAGCTTTCCCCATTTCCCAATCCGAGTCCCACATTATAAATTGAATCCTTCGCCGAGGTAAAACTTCCGGGCCTGTTCGTCCCGGATGAGAAAGTCGCCCGTGCCCTCGGTCAGCACCTTGCCCTGGTGAATCAGGTAGGCGCGGTCGACGATCCGCAGCGTCTCGCGGACATTGTGATCTGTCACCACAACGCCGATACCGCGGGACTTGAGCTGCAGAATCATCTTCTGCACTTCGGCCACCGAGATCGGATCGATCGCGGCAAACGGTTCGTCCATCAGCAGGAATTTTGGCCGCGTCACCAGGGCGCGGGCGATTTCCAACCGGCGTCGCTCGCCGCCGGAGAGCGTATAGGCTTTCTGCTTCGCGACGTGCCCCAGATGCAGCTCGTCGAGGTGGCCCTGGACGCGCGCGGCGCGTTCCCGGCGCGGCACGCCGATGGCCTCGACGATCGCGAGGATGTTTTCCGCCACCGTGAGTTTGCGGAAGACCGAGGCTTCCTGCGGCAGGTAACCGATGCCGTGGCGGGCGCGTTGGTGCATGCGCAGCTTGGTGATATCGGCGCCATCGAGCCGCACTTGTCCGTGGGTCGCGGGCACGAGGCCCACCACCATGTAGAACGTCGTCGTTTTTCCCGCGCCGTTCGGCCCGAGCAGGCCGACGACCTCGCCGGCGCGAAAGTGCAGATTCACGCCATCGACGACGTTGCGTGTGCCGTAGGTCTTGGCGAGGCCCTCGGTCTTGATTTCGGAGACGGCGGGCGGGACTGCGCTCATTTGGGCGGAGGCGTGAGGCCCGGGACGCTTAGGGCGGGAGTGTTGTCGGGCGGAGTGGCGGCGGCGGGCGCTACAGGTGCGCCCGGGGTGGCGCCGTCGCCTCCCTTTGATTTCTCCTTCGGCTTTTCCTTGTCGTAGCCGAGATCTTTCAAGGGCGGGAGCATGAGCCGCGGGCGCTCGGTGGCATTGCCCTCGATTACGGCGCGCCGCTCGCCGCGGTGGAGCACCATCTTCGGGCCGGTCTGCACCCAGCCTTCCTTGGTGCTGCGCACGACGGGATTATCTGTGAGCTCGACCCGGTCCTCGCCGGGATAAACCGCGGCGCGGCCGCAGGTTGCTTCGCGATCATTCTGCACGATGCGGACGTTGCCGGTCGCGATGAGCGATTTGAAATTCTCCTGCTTGCCGAGCGTGGCGGCGGGATCGCCCGTGCGCCGCGCGATCACCACGAGATCGTCGCAGGTCAGCTCCATGTTGGTGGCGGACACTTTCACGCCCTTGCTGAAGGTAAACGTGGTTTCCTTCTCTGTGCTCACCATCTCGGCGGCGCCGCTTTCGATCACCGTGGGCACCGTGGGCACGGCTGCGGCGGGCGTGGATGAGGTAGGGACGGGGGCATCGGCCGCGTCTGCCGGGGCGAGTGCCGCGAGCAGGAGCAGACAAACGGAGGCGCGGCGGAGAATCATTTCAGGATGTCGTTCAATTGCGCGCGGAACGTGACGCGCACGTTCTGCTGGAGCGAAACCTTTTTCGCCGCGTGGTCGTAGGTCCATCCGAGGCCGGTGACCTCGATGTCGTCGCGAATGAAGCGCACTGAATTAATCCCGCGTGCCTGCTGCTCTTTGGGGAGAAACGTCGCCTGCGGGCTGAGAAGGATGCTGTCGACGGCGGCTTTCGCATCACCGCTGAAGATCGTGATATTGAGATCGGTGACGGCGATGGTCTTACCGGCGGGTCGCACCTCAGAGCCGCGCAGCGTCATGGAGCGGAATCCCTCTTTGTCGGTAAAGATCGGCAGCACCCAGTTAACCGCCGGCGCCGTCAACGGGGGCGCAGCGGTCTGGCCGCGTGTGAACGACGCCAGCAGCAAAGAAAAAATGAGGAGCGTGCGGATCACGATGACTTCGACGCTTGGGTGACTCGCGCGGCGAGCAGGTGTTCACAGATTTCTCGCACCGCGCCGAGGCCAGCCGGTCGGCGCGTGACGTAGTTGGCGGCGGCGAGCGCGGCGGGCATCGCCTCGGCCGGTGCGATGCCGATACCGGCCCAGGCCATGGCGGGCGCGTCAATGTCGTCGTCGCCCATGTAGGCACACTCCGCAGCGGTGAGACCGAGCTGGGTGGCGAGCTCGCGCAATGCCGTGATCTTGTCGATGCGACCCTGAATAACGTGCGGAATCTGCAGCTCTTTCGCACGCACCGTGGTGGCACCCGAGGCGCGACCGCTGATCCACGCGGTGATGAGGCCCGCGCGTTCCAGTTTGCGCAGGCCGTGGCCGTCGAGAATTGAGAATGCCTTCGACTCCGAGCCATCGGATGCGATGTGCACCGTGCCGTTCGTCAACACCCCGTCGACATCCATGGCAAAGAGGCGGACCCGCGCCCAAGCGGCGCGGGGTATTTTGGATTTTGGATTCGCGATTTTGGATTTAGTCACGGAGCGGATGTCGGAATGCGAAAGGCGAAATGCGGAAGGCGAAATCTAAAATCCAGAATCCAGAATCCAAAATCCAAAATTCAAAATGGATTCATCCCATCCACGCGGTGATGGCGTCGATGATCTTTTCCTTGGTGGGTCGGTAGGCTTGCTCGAGCTCCGGGGCGAACGGCACGGGCAAGTCCAGGGCGGCGATGCGGAGAGGGGCGGCTTTGAG